>CAYGTU010000176.1:0-6134 GCA_964352945.1 uncultured Bacteriovoracaceae bacterium | reverse complement strand
TCATCAGCTTGAGCTCCATTAGGTAATATAAATTTCTTTGAATTATTTATTGCCCAATCTATATTTTTAAAATTAACTTTTTCAATTCCTGTCCATGAAGAAGTTCCTTGAAACCATTTTGTATCTGTGGCCAATGTATCTATAAATTTTCTTACTTGACCTGGATTTTCTAGATCATTAAGTCTTTTTACAAATTGATCTGCACTGACATCATCCATTTTCCCAATAAAGCCCATTAAAAAATTTTGTTCATCAGCATCTAAATATTTAAAATTGTCTGGTTTTAATTTATATTTTTCAGCAGCCTCAGCAAATAATTTAGAGCCTCTCTCCATCCCCTTTTGAAGTTTTGCTAATTCTTCTGAACCTTCAACTAATTTCTTAGCACTAGAAATTTTATAAAATTTTAAAAGAGATTTTCCTTTATTCGTTGTTCCAAAAATCTTGAATAACCGAACTGCTCCAACGGGAACAATATCAACAGCTGCAAAAATAACTGTTAAAGGTAGCCAAAATTCAGCATCTGCCTTAATTTCTTTCTGATCTTTAATTTTCTTAATTGCTATTTCAGTTTCTTGTTGAAAAGTAGCAGAAGCTTGTTGAGTGGCCGTAATATTTTGATTCGCCAAATTAATGTCTCTATTTAAAGCAGCTACTTCAAAAGAAGTTGCAGCAATTAATGTTCCACCTGCAACCCAACCAAGTAGTCCAGCTCCAGCAGGAGCTCCAATTCCAGTTGCGGCCAAAGTAACACCCGCCACTAATCCTACAGGAGCTGCTATCAACTTTGTATAATGCCAAAAAGTATCATCTGCATTAATATCTCTAATGAATGCACAGAGTGCTTTTGCATAATCTGGACTAGGATTATCTTCCAGCATTTTTGCAATGGTAAGTGGATTATTTTTTAAATACTTTTGTATGTTTTCAATTCTATCTTCTGGACTAGTTAATTGTTTTCCTATTTCTTTTAATTCATCTCTTTGTAATTTTAAGAGTTCTTTTTTTGCCTTATTTACATCAACAACAGAAGGCACTTTAAAACCACTCGTTCCGCCTTTTCTACAGCTCTCATAAACATCTTCATAACTTTTTGTTCCAACTGCTTTTTGAAAAATATCAGTTATAAGTAGATTACCTAATTGGCTTTGAATCAATGCTGAATAATTATTAGCAAATGACCCACTCGATTTCGCTCTATAATGCTTTTTATCTACATACTCATTATATGAAATATTAACTAATTCTTGAGGTGCAATTGGTCCTTCTCCATTATCCCAAGGAGACCAGTAAGGATCTTGATTAGGCATATGCCCATCACTATAAGTTTCAAATTTTGGAATTAATAAAGCTTGAGTCGTAGAATCAGAGGTTTTAAAATATACTGTATCCATCTTGGGTTGGGATTCATTTTTTGAATCCAATCCTATAATCTTGCCTTCAGCTGCGTCCCAACGTTTACCTTGTAAAGCCTCTACTTCATCGTGTTCTTCTTTTATTTTTTTACAATCAGCATCTATTGCATCAATCTTTTCTGTAAATTCTCCTCTTAAAATTCCTAAAATCTCATCATCATTTTTATATTTAATTGGTTTGACCTGCGTTAAAGCAACAAATTCGGCATGTGCCTCTTCAACAATTTTTCTATTCTCTTTACAGATTTTTGGTAGTCCAGCGTCCTGCTTGTCTTTTATTTTTTGATATTCTGAAAGTAAAGTAGGTTCTGGCATAAGCCATCCCCCCATTTTTGCAACACTTTCACGGCGATTACTATTATATGTATCCACTTCACTTTGCTTAGCTAGCGGATTGAGTTCTCTATTATTATTTCCATAATTACACACCAATTCGTCAATGGCGTATTCTTTATCTACTCTTAAATCTTTTGTATTATTCTTATCCCCAAAAGCTTCAAAGCTTGCCCAAATGGCCATGGCTGTTTTTTTAAGCGCAGCTTTATTTACAGAGTCATCAACTTCATCAGCTGCAGTTACTATAGAAATATTTGAAATATCAGTTGAAAGCTTTTCCAATTCATTTTTATCTAATGTAACTAAGCTATCACTGGCCGAACACTGCATACCATTCATGATATAGCCTGTAACATCATGTCCTTTAACATCATTATCATCGAGAGCAACAACATCCTGACAATTTTTTATGGCCTGCTTTGTTTCTTTAAGTTCTTTTTGATACTGATCTTGCTTTTCTTTGAGAGCGATTGCTTCTTTTTGAGCTTCTTTAAGACCTTTTGCATCTCCAATATATTTACCAAAAGTATCACTGGCTTCATTAAAATACATATTAACTGCAGGGTCAGCTTGCTTTAACTCACCAGCAACCTGAATAACTTGCTGTGCATGCTCATTAAGCCAACTTCCACGTTTTACTAAATCATCCTTACAATGATCCGGATGTTTCTCTTGTCTTTCTTTAGCATAATTTAAAAGTTTTTCGTTTTCTCCGTTATAATAATATCCTTTGCAATACTTTACCTGATCTGCGTATTCCTCTAAGTTTTCATTCATAGCACGTGATACAATTTGTTCTGTACAATAAACTTGAAAGGCTAAGCAGGAATTCATATTAGGGTTAGCATCACAATAAGTAAGATCTGGTGGAGGACGAACAGGATCCCATTCAGAGTATCTTTTATCTGCCGCTTTTTTTACATCTACAGATTTAATAAGTTCAAGATAATCGTGAGTTAAACCTTTGGGTTTACTTCCAGCATAGGTTCCCCAATTAAAATATCTTTCTGTTCTTTGATCTAAATCGTTATAAAGTTGCTTTTCTGTTTTACCCGCAATTTTTCTTTTTCCAATTCGAACATAATCCTTACTAGTGACATATTCATGGCAGTTGGGATCGTAGAGTTTTCCCATTTTATCTAAAGTTTGATCATTGGAAGAAAAAGAATTTTTTTTGAGATTCTTTGATTCTAATTCGTGATAAATATTCTCAGCAAACACAATTTGTGAAGTTGTAAAAGTTAGCACAACAATAAAGTTTATTAATAATCTATAATACATATTTCTCTCGTATGTATTATCGGTCATATACCCCCTATACTTGAGCTAACTCATTGGTTAATCACCTCGTAAATTCAATGACTTAAATAAAAAAGGCCCCGAATTGGAGCCTTTGCTTTGCTAGATTTATAAATCTAAAACCTATTAATTACGATTTGATTTATCTTCATATGAAAGTTCATTATTAAAGAATTTTGAACCTATGCGGTTAATTGTATATTCAATATAGATTTTACTATCCTTATAAACTTCTTGTGAAAATTTATGATTAGTTACTGAACCATCTTTATTTAGAGTAATATTAAAAACTCCTAAATTTTCTCTACCTAAAAATTTTGGTCTATAAATTGTAGCTGTTAACTGAGTAGCATCTTGAAAATCTTTATCAAAAAGCTTATCCAAAAACCTAACTGAATATTTACCAGTTGAAATCTTAGTTAGCTCGGCACTTACAGTGTTAGCAGGTCTAAGTTTAATTCTTTCGATTCCCTCAATAATAATACTAAACCCATTTTTATTAGTTCTAATTATTTGAGGTTTAGCAAATTTATTAAAACTTGATTTAATTTGAACTATTGGTTGTTCCATTATTCCATCAAATTGAATTTCAAAATATTGTTTTTCACCAGTAATTGAAGGAGCATTCTTTATAGTTATTTTAAAATCTAACTCAAAAGCTTTAAACGGTTCAGTTATATTAGATTTTTCTATTTTATTAACGTTATAAGGAACACTAATTATTTTACATTTTTGAGCTGTAATATTAAAGCCTAAAAACTCTCTATTTCTGAATTCATTTTCAACCGAAATTGAATTATAAATAGAATTTTGAATCACACCCGCATCTCTCATTTCTTTTAATAAAAATGTGAATTCAGCCCATGATCTTGGAGTTCCATTGTCTGATGCTCTAACAATTAGATCTCTTGCTATTGTATAAGCTAAATCTTTTGAATCAATTTCATTAAAATTATCAAATAAAACTTGAGCTCTATAGCTAATCGATTTAGTTATATCAAAAATAGAATAAAGATTGTCATTTCCTCTACCTTCTTCAATTACAACATCGGAAAGTTTAATAAATCCTAAAATTACTTTATTTTTTTCACCATAAAAGTTTGTAATTTGATTTCCAATCTCTGAATTGAAAACTCCATCAGTTACTGCTAAACTCACAACTTCTTCAAACTGTGTCCAAGATTTTGGAATAGAATTATTAGCTGCATTTAGAACAAGAAATTTACCAAAAGCAATTCCAAGATCAAGTTTGTTGTCATCATTTGTATCAAATTTTATATATTTAACAATATGTCTTCCTCTCTCAATTGGAGTTAAGAAAGCATCATAGATAACTTTAAATGTTTCATTACCACGACCAAGGGCCGTATCTATATCTACAAGTTCACATTTTTTAACATCTCTAAAAAAAGTTTTCTCAACACACTTCACTTCTTCATACTTTTTAGTTACTTGAAATGATTCATGTATGATGCCTTCACCATTTCCAGATAAGTTCTTACCTTCTTGAGTAACTGTCATAGTCTTAGATTCACCATCAAGTCCTAAATAATTTTTTTCTAAAATTTCACCAGGTTGATGGCATTCATTTGGATTGTCTTGAGCGAAAGCTACAAGAGTAAGAATGGACAAAATTCCACTTAATAATAATTTCATTGTTTCCCCTTTTTTTAGGGAAATCATATGAAAAGAAATTTAATAAATCAACTAATTGCTATGCGTTAACTAAATGTCTCGGTACTTAGAATCATGAGATAATAATCCATAGAAGACTCTTTACCTCTAACTGGGATAACGTTTGCAAATCCCTCAAAAGCTAAATCATCTTCATTTCCATCATCTTCATCATCATCAATGATTTTTTTAGAAATTTCGATAATGGCATTTTCAATTTTTGATCGACGTTTAATCGCCAAATTGAATGTTTCCTTAATACTTTCTGGAATAAGAGCATCGTGGAAATCTTTATGAACAACATCAGTCGATTGGATTTGAAGAAGAGAATATAATTTATTATTCATATAAATTAATTCCCCTTCTGAATTGGCCACAAGTACATTCATCTTTGATAAGTTAGCTAGAGCATCAAACTTTCTCAGTTCAACTTGAATTCTCTCTGTTCTAAGCTCTTCAAAGGTTTTTAGATTATTGATTAGCTTATTAATCTCTGAAGCTAGCTCACCAATTTCATCATTTTGATTATAATAAATTGAAACGTCAAAATTACAATCCTGCATTTCTCGAATTGCATCGTTAATTTTTTTGAAAGGTAGAGAAACTTTTCCTGGCATGATCATCCCTAAAAGAATTGTCGCCAAGAAAGTAATAATCAGAGTTATCAACATATTTCTACGAGTTTCCCCAATAATACCTTTAATCTGATCATTTTTAGCTTCATTTTGGTTAAGCTGAATATCTTGAAATTTAGTAAATGAATCTAAAATCTTATCCGCAAGTTCTTCAATACCTTTTAAAGCGACTTTATCTGTTCTAAAAAGAGATATTTTTCCTAGTTTATCTTTTAAATATTCAACTAAGGCGACCATCTGAGCAATTACTTTCTTAATTTCTACATCAGTATAGTAATTATCAAGTCGGTGAAGCTGAGATTGAAATCCCTCACTTAATGTAACTAAACTTTCTAAGTCTTCTTGATCCGCTGAATTAGCAAGTAATTTTCTCTGAGTCTTAATGATTGAAACCGCCGAAAGTCTAATCTCATCAGTTAAAAGACTAATAGAATTTGAATTGGTCGTAATGGTATCAATCGAATTATTAAATGAATCTAAGAAGAAAAATACTGTAAAGCCCATGATAAGGACAATTAAATTGGCCAAAATAAAACTTACAGAAATCCGGTTTTTTAATGAAATATTCATGGTCTATCCTATTTTTCCTCTAGCTCTGCAAAGAGACGATCAAAGTTTTTATCGCTTCCAACTAATACAACAATATCATCTGATTCAATAACATCCATTGGAAGTGGACTATCATTGATATCTACTTTAAATGCAGATTTGCCTTCATCAGTTATATAAGGAACTCGTTTTTGAAGAGCAACAATATTGAGTGAATATATTTGTC
>CAYGTU010000175.1:0-6166 GCA_964352945.1 uncultured Bacteriovoracaceae bacterium | reverse complement strand
CACATCTGCTCATAAATACATGGTATTAATGAGCGAAACAAAAATTAAAACCATTATAAATGTGAACAACTTTGAAGGAGATTGGATTATGAAAAAATTACTGATTCTTTTATTATTTTGCTGTAGCGCTTCTTACGCCTATGATAATCTTCAGATGCGTTTTTCAAATGGAATTATCGAGAAGGGTGTAACACCGAATGGTACATCTGGAATTTTAACTTACTATGTAATTGCTCAAAGTGATGAAGGGGAATTTATCACATTACATTGTACATTTACAGGTAACAGTAGTTCGTTATTATTTATTGGTCAAAGAACTATAGATGATAGTTTTGATAGAGTCCACAGAATCCAAGGCTTAGGAAATATTTCTTATTGTAATGACGAAGTTCTTAAAAGATTAATCAAGTCTCGAGAAAAACCAGCCGTTATAATATTCAAAAAGAAGAGAAATAAACAACTCAAATTTTTACACGTATTAAATGGCTAATTTAAAGATTATCTTTGGGCAAAGAATAAAAAAGATATAAATACTATTGGCATTTATAATGTTGAATTTAGTAATATCGATAAAATAGTTAAATTTAATAATAGTTATGCTCATGATTATATTATTATTAAAGCAGACCCAGAAAAGCTTGAAGAACTGTTGTCGAATTAGAGGAGTTCACTCTAACACTAATTTGTTGAGAAAGTCCTGAGCACGAAACTTGGGACTTAAAGTGAAAAACGGATTTTAAAACGAAATTTATAGAAAAGCTGGGAAATAGTATAAAAAACCAGCACAAAAAATATTAGTTTAATATGAAAGGGAATAATGAAGTTATTGGCAGGGATGTTTACATTAATCGTAAGCCTATCTTTATTTGCGAGTGAGAGCTTAATTGTCACACACCTTTGGACTCTATCATCAATTGATAAAAAAATTGAATTTGTAGATTATATGTCTGACTTTATTGAAGACAATGATGACAATAAAATTATATTTTTGAATGAAATGGCTTCAAATGAGAGTGCTTTTCTTAGTCATTATACTGAAGAAAACCTTAATTTGAGCTTACGAAATTTATTTGATAAGGGTGCGGATAAAATATATTTCATAGCTTCAGATAGCGGAGAATTAATTGATCATCTCAATGCAAACTCAAGAGAAAGAAGTATTAAAACTCTAAAGAATTTAAATTTATCTAAAGTGAAGCTCTCAGGTGGCTATATTACACAGTGTTTAAGCAACACAATTAGAGATTTGATTTATTTTTCGAAAGATCAAAATAAAAAGTTAGACTTGGAATTGTTACCTCAGTTTACCGCTGCTGCAAATACTTATGCATTAAAAATCAACTACTCATTATACAAAGAGTCTCTCTTCGCAAAATCATTTTTTGAGTTTATTGAGTCTCTGAATGAAAAACAATATAAAAGCTTATTAGAAGCCATCGCTAACGATTCTAGATTAATTCAAACTGACCTGACCATCGAGGGTGAAGATAATTCATATACAGATAATTGGAGTAAATTAATCCGTTTGAATTTTAATCTCTAGTTTAAAACACAAATAACACTCATAAAGGCTCGCAAATTGTGAGCCTTTTTCTATTCAATAATACTTATATTCGACCAAAACTTCTGTATTAAATAATTGGCATTACTTTATAGAAATCAGATACTTCTATGAAAGATTTGCACTTACATCATAGAGATTATGAGTTTTAATTGAACGTTATTTAATAAATCAATATAACTATTTAACTCGTTCTACAATTTCCTTAAGATATTCTGGCATCTGCTTTCTGTAGTGCCAAACAAGGGCCCATTCTATCTCAAATACTTTTTTAGGATAAAGGTTGAAGATATTGTAAGTCTTTTTAGCTTCTAAATAGTGATAGTAGTCAAGTACAGCTACTCCAAGATTACTCTCTATTAGCTTTGGAATCATAAGGGTGTTATTGATAAAATGCCTAGGTTTGTTCTTATCAAATTCAATATTAAAGAACTGAAGAAAATCCAAAGTAAAAGGATCTTGATTTGAAAAGTCTATAATAGTTAAGTCAATTTTATCTTTTTTATACCTCTCACCGCCGACTAATACATACTTTTTCTCTTTTAAAAGCTTAGAATCATATTCAAGAGGGACTTCACTTCTAGGCATGATAACAAAGTCAGCTTTATTGCTTTTGAGTAGTTCTAGTTTGTTTTTATTATCTGAAACATCAAAGTTAAAATAAAGGTTTGGATACTTCTTGTTAAGGTCTTCAGTTAAAGGAAGTAGGTTATTATATGTAAAGTAACCACTTGCTACAAACTTTATTGAAATAGGGTTGTTTAGAGCATTTCCAGCAATCTTAGAAAGGACATTATCTTCAAGCTCAGTTTTTTCTTTGTAGAATTGTGCTAGCTCATGGGCCTCTGATGTCGGAACCATCCCTTTTTTTGATCTAATAAATAAAGATAAACCTAAGTTTGCTTCTAGAGACTTTAATCTCTGAGTAATCGCTGTAGGGGTAACTCCAAGTTCAAATGATGCTTTTTGAACGGAACTTAAGGTATATACCTTGAAAAATGCATCTAACTCTAAGTTTGGTAAGCTCATTATATTTCATCCTAAGGTAAAAAGATCTAATTTTACTTATCTTTAAGGTAGTATTAGTATCCTGTCAATTCTAAAGAAGCCACATGGAGAGCTTTATGAAACTTTTATTCGTTTTAAGTTTATTGACCTTAAATACTATTGCAAATGATATTGTGCTTGTTCATGGAGCTAACTTTAATGGCAACTCTTGGAGCAAGCTAGCTAATGAGATTAAAGCAGACTCTAAGCTGCTTATTAATTTGCCAGGTCGAGATGGTAAAAATCATAAAAAAATCACACTTGATAGCTCTACAAGTTATTTATGCGTTAATTTAGATGGTAAGAAGGAATATACCTTTGTAGTTCACTCTCAAGGGGGAGCTATTATCAATAACCTTATTTCTAAATGTAAGGTCAAAGTTAAATCAATTTTCTATATTTCAGCGGTTATGCCTGTTAATAGTGAAAAGGTATTTTCTAAGTTAAACAAATCAGATGAGAAAAATTACTTTAAAGGGATTACATATAATCCAAATTCTGAGTCTATGGTGATTAACAATATTGATTCATTTTTAAAGTCTTTTGATATGGATGCTTATAAATACAAGAAGGAAATAGTGGATAGTATTGTAAATGAGCCGGCATTGATTGGAATAAGTAAGGTTCATACTACTAAAATAAGAATCGATAAAATTAAGAAATTTTATGTCTATACTAAGAATGACAATATTATTTCTTATGAATCCCAAATGAAGATAACTAAGGCGTTTAAGTTTCAAGAAACAATAATTTTGGATTCAGCTCATTTACCAATGATTACTAAAGTCAAAGAATTATCATCATTTATCAATAAAAATATATAAAAAACAGGAGAGAGAAATGAAAAGAATTATTATTTTGCTATTTTTACCATTAACATGTTTTGCTGATTATAAATTCAATAAAGATGAACTGTATAAAGATGGTTATACAAATACTATTACAATAAACTCTAGAGGAAGTAGAACGTATGACTTATCTTTTGATCGAGAGTATTTTGACAAACGAAAAGGTAAGTATAGAAAATTTTCATATGCTAAAATTTCGAATATGACTTGCTATGCTAAAAGAGTATCAAGAATATCATCTAAGCTAAAAGAGCTTAGATGCCTTAAAGATGGAATGAAAAATGATGGTGTAAATATTGATTATGTCTTCACATTGAGTCCTTATGGCTATGATTTGATTGTTACATCTACTTATATGAACCGATTCACCAAAAAGTTAGTTGTGAAAACTGACCTTGTAATCAAAGGTATGAATCTATTAAACTAGTTTCACTTAGAAGGCTCACAATCTGCGAGCCTTTTTTTATTCTATAATATTCAATCTTGATTTGGATCATTCTCTTAAATATTTGGCAGTCCTTAGGCTAGAACTTGGCAGTCTCTTCAAAGTTATTTCAAATAACCTTCCTATGAGAAGATAGTGCCGAGCAATATTGCTCAACCACTATTTAGAATCCAGGAGGGATCTATGAACAACGAAATTAAAATAGACACCACAGAGACTCAAATTGTACTTTACTTGGAGCATGAATCTGTTGAAGACTTACTTTACCGATTTTTGAAAGACAGAACAGCTTTAACAGAAAAGGCTTATAGGATTGATTTGAGAGATTTTTTCTCTTTTACAGCAAGGAGCTTCAATCTTCCTAGGTTAGTTGAGAATAAAATGAGGTTTGATGAAATTAAAAGGGTTCATGTAGTTAAGTATAAGAAATACCTTGAATCAATCAAATCATTAAGAAACAAACCATTTGCACCAAATTCAGTTAATAGGAAAATATCATCGATATCAAGTTTCTTTCAATTTTTAGTACAAAGAGAAATTATAAATAAAAATCCTACAGAATTTTGTATTCGTCCTAAGAGGCTAGTTGTTGAGGAAACGCAGGCCTTTAGTGATAGAGAAATGAAAAACCTTTTCGATCAAATAATTGAAGAAGCGCCACCTCTTCACAGGGCCGTTATTTTACTACTTTTCACTACCGGAATAAGACAGGCTGAACTTAGAAATATTAGACTTTGTGATTTTAAAATGAATGAAGGAATCAATTTTTTAAAATACATAGGTAAATGCCAAAAAATGAACGAGATTCCTGTTCACCCAACTGCGGCTCACTTTATTAATGAATATATAAATTGGATGACTAGAAATGCTAGAAACATCGATAAATCAGATTATCTATTTCAACCAACAAAAAATTCTTACAATGGAAAAATAATAAAGAAATTAAGTCATACAGCAGTAGGATATATAGTTAAAAAGTGGGCAAAAAAGATTAACAAAGATAAAAGGATCACCCCTCACAGCGCAAGGGCTACATTTATAAGCTCTCTGATAGATAATGGAGAAGATATCTACTATGTTTCCCAGTTGGTTAATCATGCTGATGTAAGAACAACTCAGAGGTATGATAAGAGAAAGCGAAACTTTAGGAAAAATCCTATTTTCAGTTTAAATTTCTTCTAATATTTCACGTATCTATAGTTTTACCTTGACACAGTACCCATTCTGGGGTACTGTGTCTTTGTGGATATTTATGATGTTGAAATTTCTAAAGATGCTCTGCAAGACCTAAAAAAGGTTCCAAAGCATATTCTTGATAAATTACAATCATGGATTGAAGCTATCGAAATAGAAGGCCTACGAGAAGTTCGTAAACTATCAGGATTTCATGACGAGCCTTTAAAAGGTAAAAGAAAAGGACAACGCTCAATTCGTTTAAATCGCTCATATAGGGCAATTTATACTGTTCAAAAAGATAAGATTGAGTTTGTTCTTGTTGAGGAGGTAAACAAGCATGACTATTAGAAAAAAAAGTAATGCCATTAAACAATTAGAGAATATTCGCAAAGAGCCGTTGGTTTTTAAGGATCTACTTCACTCAATAAGAACAACTGAGGAAATGAGCCAAGTTGAGCTTGCTGAGCTATCAGGAACTTCAAAAGCAAAAATCTGTGACTTTGAAAAAGGAAGAAGAGTTCCTTCATTAGAGTTAGGAGCTAAGCTTGCTAAAGTATTGGGCCATTCTGAAGCACTATTTATTTCTAAGTTAATCGAAGAACAATTAAAAGAAGCCAATTTAAAGCTTAAAATTAAAGTAGAAGCAGCCTAAATAACATGCTGAAATAATATTCAATGTTTGCACTTATTGAATAGAGACTGATGCTACTACTATCGCAAATTATTTGATATAGTTATTCATATGATTAAAGAACTTAATAAAAAAATAAATTTTAATGTAAATGACATCCAAAAACTTCATTTCGGAGAAAATAAATCTTTTGTTTTACAAAGTGACTCTAATTTGTACCTATTGAAAATTTATCGTCAAAATAGAGGCTTTAAACAAACACCTGAGCAGGAAATTAATTTCACACAACACTTAGAAGAGCTTGGAGTGAAAACTAGTCAGTACATTAAATTTAATAATGGTAAATATGTTGAGGAAATAGATGACCAAAAAATAAGTATTCAAAAGATGATATACGGTTATATGATTTTTCAGGCTGATAATGAGTATTACTATCGACTTGGTCAAGATATGAAAAG
>CAYGTU010000174.1:0-6209 GCA_964352945.1 uncultured Bacteriovoracaceae bacterium | reverse complement strand
CCATCCTAAATATTAACTTTTAGAGAGGCAAAAATGAAAAGTTTATTTCTTTTAGGGGCAATTTTTTGCTCTTTTTCCGTATTCGCCCAAGATCAAAATGAATTTCAAACAAATCTAAATACTGTTTGGACCTGTCTTGCGGCATTTATGGTTTTCTTTATGCAAGCTGGATTCGCTTTAGTTGAGATTGGAATGACTCGAGCTAAGAATGCAGTCAATATTATCATGAAAAATCTTATGGATTTTGCAGTAGCAACATTAGTTTTTTTCTTTTTCGGATTTGGGTTGATGTTTGGGAAAACCAATGGTCTTTTTGGAACCACAGATTTTTTTATGGAAGGTATAACTGGTGAGCACTGGAATTATACTTTTATTTTATTTCAAACTGTTTTTGCTGGAACCTCGGCGACTATTGTTTCAGGTGCTATGGCAGAGAGAACAAAATTTACGAGTTATTTAATTTATAGTTTTTTTATAACGGCCTTAATTTATCCCGTTTATGGTTCATGGGCCTGGGGAAGCTTACTTAATGGTTCTGGATGGCTAGAGAATCTTAGTACTGGTGCTTTTACAGATTTTGCTGGCTCCACTGTTGTTCATTCAATCGGAGGATGGCTTGCTCTTGCTGGCGCCATTATTTTGGGTCCAAGAAAAGGTAAGTTTGGGCCAGATGGTAAACCTCGAGCAATTCCAGGGCATAATATTCCGTTTGCAGCTCTAGGTGTTTTTATTTTATGGTTTGGATGGTTTGGCTTTAATGCTGGATCTACTACTGTGGGGGATGCTTCAATTGGTAGAATTGCTTTTGTAACTAATATCGCAGCTTGTGCCGGTGCAATTAGTGCTATGATTACGGCTTGGTTTTTATTTAAAAAACCTGAAGCAACAATGTCTTTAAATGGCGCTCTTGCTGGCTTGGTTGGAGTGACAGCCGGATGTAATACCCTAACAGGAATGGGAGCTTTAATTATTGGAGCATCAGCAGGTGTTCTCGTCGTATTTTCAGTTTTATTTATTGAATCAAAATTAAAAGTTGATGATCCGGTTGGAGCCGTAAGTGTACATGGAGTATGTGGTGCTTTTGGAACTCTCGCTTGTGGTTTATTAAATGCTGAAGGTATCATCAATCCTGCTAAAACAAGCACAGGTCTATTCTATGGCGGTGGATTTAATCAATTGATAAGTCAAAGTATCGGAGTTGGTTCTGCCTTCTTATGGGCCTTTGGACTTGGTGTAATCCTCTTTACAATAGTAAAGAAAACTTGCGGTCTAAGAGTTACAGAGCAAGAAGAATATGTAGGACTTGATATTGAAGAACACGGAATGGAGTCTTATTTTACATCTAAGTAAAATAAGTTAGGAGATAAAAAATGAAAATGGTAACAACTTATATAGATCCAGCTAGTTTAAATAGAGTTAAAGAAATACTTTATGATAAAAAAATTAATCGGTTTTCAGTATCGGACGCTTGGGGACACTCAGATGAACCTGGTTACGTGGAATCCTATCGTGGTGTTGAGATGGAGATCGATTTATTAAAAAAGATTAGAATAGATGCAGCAGTAAATGATAATTTTGTCGATATACTTGTAAAGTCTCTGATTGATGAAGCAAAGGCTGGAGGAATTGGAGATGGTAAAATATTTGTTCTACCGATTGAAGATTGCTATAGATTATCTTCAGGTGAGCAAGGATCGACTGCAATCGGTTAATTATTTTCTAGAAAATCATTAATCTCAATTTCAATTTTAGCAATATCATAGAAAACTTCCACTACGGAAGTTTTCTTGTTTTTAAGTTCACTTAAACTATCAGGAACTTTTATATTATCAATATTTACTAAATGCAAAACTTCTTGAAATTTTGCTGGATGTGCTGTTGCAACTACAATGGCATTATCTATTTTGTGTTTTTTATAAATATAATATGCAGTAGCTGTATGTGGGCAAATTTCAATTCCTAAATCTTTTCTAGCTACTTGAATTCCCTCAAGTATATGTTCATCAGAAACAGCAAAGCTTTTTACTTTAGAAAAAATCTCTGAATCAATAAGTTCAACTTCATTATAACGTTCAAAATTACTTGGATTACCTACATCCATTGCATTAGCAAAAGTTTTTATTGATTTCATAGGTAGATATTCATGAGTATTAAAGTATTCAGGAACAACATCATTAGAATTTGTTACGGCGTAAATATCACCTATCGGAAAGCCCCATTTGTAGGCATAAATACAGGCCATCACATTTCCCATATTACCTGTCGGTACAATAAAATTTGGAGCAACCCCATGTTCTTTATAATATAAAAGTGAGTGGTAAGCATAGTAAGTTGCTTGTGGCAGTAATCTACCGATACTAATACTATTAGCAGAAGTAATATTAAACCTTTCTTGTTCTTTATAACTGGTAATTAAGTGTTTAACTGCTGCCTGACAGTCATCAAAAACACCTTCTACTTTTAAAGATAAAATATTATCTCCCCAACAAGTTAACTGCATCTCCTGTAAGGGAGAGACACCACTATTAGGAAATAATATAGCAACCTTTGCATTTTTCTTTCCATCAAAAGCACTGGCCACTGCTCCACCTGTATCTCCAGATGTTGCAACCAGAATTACAATTTCTTCACCTTTAACCTCAAAAAGTGAAGCTAAAAATCTTGCTCCAACATCTTTAAAAGCGGCAGTTGGTCCATGAAAAAGTTCTAAAAAACCCGAATCCTCATTTATTTTTTTATAAGGTATTTCAAAATTTAAAGATGAATCGACTACTTGCTTGAATTCTTCTTCTGAATAATCATCAGCAAAAAAGGGATAAAGTAATTTATATGAGAAATCTGTAAAACTCGTTATTTGCGAAAAAATTTCTAAGTCAACTTGTGGGTAGCTAGATGGAACAAAGAGTCCACCATCAGGAGCAAGTCCCATTTTGAGGCATTCATAAGAGCTAAATAACTTAGTATGATTTTTTGTACTACAATAACTTATCATATCAATCGAGTTCCATGATCAAGAGATTCAACTTCACCAATAATTATATCTTTAAATTTATCTCCAAAAAAATCTTTTATATCGGATTCAAATTCTGAAAAGTCAGCGTCTTCTGGGAAAAATCCAAATACAGTAGGACCTGCTCCAGAGATATTAAAATTATAGGCTTCATTTTTATAAAATATTTTAGATAATTCATCATAATTTGGAATTAAATGCTTTCTTTGAGGCTCAATAATATCATCTTGCAAAGTTTTAACTAATAAATCTGCGTTATTTGAGAAACAAGCACTGATAAAAGTAAGTAACCTTGCATTAGCTTTGACTGATTTTTTAAGTTCTATTTTATCTGAAAGTGAGGCGCGAGCTTCACTAGTAGGTATTAAAACATTCTGATGGAGAAAATAAGTTTTAATCCCTTCTGGAAGAGTCATCATTTCTACATGAAAAGTTTCTAGACCTTCACCTAATTCACAGGAAGCAATTAAGCCTCCAAACAAAGACGCAAGTACATTATCTCCATGGTAGCTGCCAGTTGAAGCTTTTTCACCTTCAAGAGCATAAGCCGCCATTTCTTCTTCAGAAATATCGAAAAATTTAGACACACCAAAAATTGCAGCAGCACTACAAGCTGCTGAACCACCAAGTCCAGAAGCAATTGGAATACCTTTTTCAATTTTAAGATGAAAACCACAATCAAGTTTTCTATTTTCTATTAATTTTAGAATTCCTAAACCAGCAGTATTTTTTTTCGGATCAGTTGGAATACTTGGATCATTACATTCGATTGTAACCCCTGAATCGATTTTTGAAACTGTGACCTTATCACCTAGATTAGGAATGGCCATTCCAAGAATATCAAATCCAACTACAATATTGGCAATAGTTGCCGGAGCAAAAACTGTTACTGATTTTGTCATTATTTTACCTTTAAGCTTTCAGCTAATGTTATAAGTTCTGCAAAAACTCCAGCAGCAGTTACTTCAGCTCCTGCACCAGGTCCTCTTACGATTAAAGGGAAGGTTGAATATCTTTTCGTATGAAAGAGAATCATATTCTCTGGTCCATTTAAAGAAGCAAGAGGATGATTCTCCGGATAACCTTTCAGTTCTGTGCTACATTTTCCATTCTTATCGTATACTCCAACATAGCGAAGTACATTTCCTTTTTGTTTTTCTGCAAGTATTTTTTCATTCATTTCATCATCATACTTAGGTAGTTCTTTTAAAAACTCTTCAACTGAATCAATTTGAAATAACTTAGGATTTATAATACTTCCTAAACTGACATCTTTAAGTTCAATATAAGCTCCACTCTCACGGGCTAGTATAACAACTTTTCTCGCAACGTCTGTTCCTGATAAATCTTCACGAGGATCAGGTTCAGTTAAACCTTTTGCCTTAGCTTCAATTACAATATCAGAGAATTTTTTTGTACTGTCGAGATTATTAAAAATATAAGAAAGTGTTCCTGATAACACCCCTTCTATTTTTACTATTTCATCTCCAGTTCTAATTAAATTTTGAAGAGTTGCAATAATGGGCAAACCTGCCCCAACTGTTGTTTCATAGAAGAAATTTGGATTCGCTGTAAGCTTACCTTTTTCATAAACTTTTGTCATAATCTCTTTGTAACGAGTTATACTTTCAGCTCCGGCTTTTTTATTAGGAGTAATAATATGGATGTTTTTTTCAAGTGCTTTTGTATAAAGAGAAGCAACATCATCACTAGCAGTACAATCAATTAAAACTTTATGAGGAATAAATTCTTCTGATAAATTATTAATAAATAAATCAAGATCTAAATTAACCCCTTCTTTATTTACATATTCGCGCCAATTTGATTGATCCGTGCTTTCAGGAAAAACCATTTTCTTGGAGGTGCAAACTCCAAAAACTTTAAAGTCTATTCCTAGTCTTTCACGAAGCCACGATTTTTGGGAATTAATTTGCTTTAAAAGTGTGTCTCCAATTAAACCCGCTCCAATAACTCCAATCGTTAAAACTGGTTCAGTATTAAAGAATGCCGCATGGATAATACTAATCGCCTTTTTTAAATCAGACTTTGTAATGACAACTGAAATGTTTCTTTCAAGAGAACCTTGAGCAATCATTTTAATGTTTACATGTGACAAGGCAAGAGAAGTAAAGAAACAAGAAGAAACACCTTTAGTAGAAATCATATTGTCACCAACGATTGAGACAATACAACAATCCTTTTCGATACTTACTTGCTTAATTTGATTTGATTTAATTGCTTTTGCAAAATGTTCATCTAAAACCTTCTTAGCTAATTCTGCATATTGTTCATAGACTGCAATAGAAATGGAATACTCTGAACTAGCTTGAGAAATCATTATAGCTGAAATCTTGTTCGCACGTAATGTTGAAAAGACTCTTTCAGCAAGTCCTACAACACCCATCATCCCTACGCCTTCAATACTAACAATAGATATATTTTCAATGGCCGCAATTCCTTTTACGGGCGAATCAAGTTCTTTTCGTTCACTATAAATTAAAGTTCCCGAATTTTTAGGATTAAACGTGTTTTTAATATAAAGTTTTATATTTTTAGCAAAGGCAGGTTCAATTGCTTTGGGAAAAATTACTTTTGCCCCAAAAAAAGCTAATTCAAGTGCTTCTTCATAAGAAAGCTGATCAATCTTGCTTGGACTTGGATACAATTTAGGATCCACTGTTAGCATACCATCAACATCGGTCCAAATTAAAACTTCTTGGGCATCAAACAAATTGGCCATAATAGCCGCACTATAATCCGATCCGTTTCGCTTTAAGGTTGCAGCTGCTCCGTTAATATCACGACATACATAACCTGGAAAAATCAAAATACTTTCTTGAAAATCTTTGGATCGTTTTTTAAAATTATCAATTGTTTGATCCCAACTTACGATTTGCCCGATTTCAATTTCAGATGTTACAATAACTTCACGAGAGTCAATAAACTCATTTTTCATCTTCAGCTCGTTCATATACTGACCAATACATCTATTAGACCAGTACTCTCCAAAACCAGTTACAAAATCATATTCTTCTTGGGTGTAATTCTCTTTAATTTTTGAGACACATTTTTCAATATCTTTTATATCTTTTTCAAATTGTAATTTAAGTTCATTATTATTTTTAAGAAGTGAATCAATAACTTCAAATTGCTTAGATTTTATCGTTTCATATTTTTGAGTATTCCCACCATTTAAAAC
>CAYGTU010000173.1:0-6300 GCA_964352945.1 uncultured Bacteriovoracaceae bacterium | reverse complement strand
AACTAAATCTTCAGGATTATCTATATTTAAAAAAGTTTCATATTGTCCAGCAAAGCTACTATCCCCTAAATCTTCTAGTTCTCCTGATGACCTAACAGCAACAGGATAGCCTCCTATTCCCTCAATAAAGCTATTAAAATCTTTATTTTGATCTTCATATGAAATAACAAAACCATTTGGTACATCAAACCCAGCAAGTTTTAAAAGATGTAAATTCTCTGCCTTTTTACCAAGAGGAATATTAAGAATTTCATTTGATCCGATTATAAACATTTAATCTTACTTCCCACTTCATCACCAAGTTTAATAAAGGTTTCTATTTCATTTTTCGTATTATTAATTATATCAGAAGAAATTTTAAAACTATTTTCTTCTCCAATTAGGATTACGGTTGAGGCACCAAATTTGAAATGCCCCTTAACTTCTCCTCTCTTAAAGATATCACCCTCATAAGTCTGTATAATTTTACCGACAGTTAAGGCCCCTACTTCAATATAAAGAAGTTTAGAAAAATGTTTAGTCTTTAAAACGGAAATATTTCTTTCATTTTTAATAAAAACATCATTGTTCGATTTCAGTGAAAAAGGAGTTACTGAATTAAGATTTCCTTCAATTCTAAAACTCTCCATTATATTTCCTTCATCAGGAAAGTGAAAATGATGATAATCCACAGGAGCTAATCTACAAATTAAAATCGGTCCTTTCTTGAATTCGGGATAATCCCTCTGAATGAGTGATTGAATATTAATATATTCACCTTTTACAGGAAAATTTTTTATATTCTCAAGAGAATCAAATCCTAAATATCTGCCTTCACAAAAAGCAGGTAGAATATGTACTTTATCTACAAAAGATCTAGCTCCCTCTGTAAAAGTTCTTATAAAAAAATCATTAAAATTTTTGTAATCTTCTACTAACGAATTACCTTTAGAGTTTTGAAATTCATCTGACTTAATTTTATATTCTTCAATAAAATCATTAATGGCACTGTGACCTAAATTTCCTTTATAGTTTCCATAAAAAAGTGAAAAGTATTTTGAATTAAATAGAGGTCTTAAAATTTTGCCTAAATTTGACTGGTAAAGCCATTTTAAAAAAGTAAAACCAAATACAATTTCGGTTTCAATTTTTTTAGAATAACGATTGAAAAATTTAATAGAATCCACAGTTAATTATAATGGATTTTTCCTTATTTTACATAAATAGAGCAAATAGTTTATAAAAAGATGAAGCGATGAGCCAAATAAGATTAAATAGAAAGTGAACAGAAAACTAAAATTAAAAAGATTATAAAATAGAAGTGAACACCCTATTACTGAATCAGCTTGATCGGTTAAGGCGAAAAGTAATTTCTTTTTTTCAGGTAGTTTGCCCGGTTGAATCCCAAGCCTTCTTTTTATCCATGAGTTTGGCAATTCAAATAGACAGTAGAATATCCCCATTAGAAAACCTGTTAACCAAAAAGGATATTCTTCAAAGTTAAAGCTTAAAACTATCTGATTTAGCGAAATAATTTTTATAGTGATATAAACCGAAAAGATACTTATTAAAGGCATTATAACAAAGCCTCTATATGTTTTATTTTCTCCAAATAACTTTATATTTATTGGTTTTTTAAGAATTGAAAAGAGATTTAACCGAACAATAATCATATGTGCAATTCCAGATATGACTAAGGGTAGCGAAAGGAAAAGGAGATCGTTTAACATTTATCAGTACCAAATTTGTAAAAAATTATTCTCTACCAAAATATATATAAATATCTTTAATAGTGCAACACGCAATGCTTTTATCTCCAACAATCTCCTATATAATAAACTATGATTATTTTTAGATACAGTAATAAAGATTTTCTACTTGTTTTGATCCTCTTATTCCAATTATTCCTTTGGGGATATTGCTTGAATAACTTTGGGCAATTTTCTCTTCTACAAAAATACCTATTAGGCTCTTTACATGTTTTCTTAATCGTTACTAATTATCAATGTGTGTCTCATAACTTCATTCATAATCCTTTCTTTGACTCTAAATTTATAAATATAATTTTTTCAATTTTAAATTCGATAGGAATTTTAATGCCTCAAACTGCATATTTTTTCTATCACCATAACCACCACGCTTTTAATAATGATCACATTGATTCAAGTATAAATGATACTAAGGATTTAACTTCAACCTATAGATTTGGAAAAAATAATCAAGAAGAGAATATTATAAAATATAGCTTATTAAGTAATTTCAGGGTTCCTATAGCGTATTTTTACAAAAGGGCCTTCAGGCGCGGCCAGAGATACCTTATCTTAATCGAAACTATATTTCTTTTTATTATTATTAATTATCTTGCTGTTGCAAAATATAAGTTTCTACTAACCTTCTTATTACCAATTTTTTTAGTCGCAAAATTTTTTACTTTTATGGAAAATTACTTAGAACATCACTTTGCCAATCCAGCCGATCAAATGACTGATTCAGTTAGTTGTTACAATCCTATCTATAATTTTATTTGGTTTAATAATGGTTATCATCAAGAACATCATTTTCGTCCTAAAATTCACTGGACACAAATACCTATAGTCAGAGTCGAATTACCCGATGAAGGTAGAAGAATTGTTAAATACGCCCATTGGTTTAATTTTTTTCGACAATAACGTAACCCACATGTTTTGCATTTTCATAGAAATTACCATTTCTTATTTTCCCTCTAGGGAAATGAAAGTAGGCATCGGGTGAAACTTCTATAATAATATCTCTTTTATTTGGGGAGACTTTTAAAGATTTATTGCCCCCTTTACCTGAGTTATTACTGTAAACAACACCATCTTTAGCTAAGGTAACACTCATATTTCCATTAATATTATTTTCATTTTGCAGTTCAAATTGAAAACGCATTTCAACTAGTGAAATCTCTCCTCTTTTACCACCTTTTGTTATAAAAAGTTCTCCTGTGTAAACTCCATTATAGCGTTCAATTTCTCTAAATTTATTTATATATTTAGATTTAGAAATATAATTTTCAGGATCTTTGAGAATTCTATTGGTCGCTTCAAAAATATCCATATTTGAATTTACTTTATCCGGGAATAAATCTTTAAAATCTCGATAGGGTGCATCTGTGTTGCTTCCCTTATTATAAATAAACTCAGTACTTTGAGGATTATCTTCTGTGGTGGATACAACTTTTACTTTAAGACTTTCATTCGGTTTATATTCTTTAGGACTTTTAACAAGTTTTGAAACCTCTTGTTCGATTTCATTATTCATTTCAATACCAACACTGGCAAGGAAGAGAATAAAGACCTTTGAATAGAGCTCATCATTATTAACAACAGGGCATTTACTAATAAGATCGACTTCCTTATTGCAGATATTTTTATATTCAACTTTATTTACAATTGGATTCTTCGGCAGAGGCTCTGGTTGTTTAAAGACAAATACGCCCAAAAGTATGCCAATAATGAAGGAAATAGCGCTTATGAGGGATCTATTCATAGATATATTTTACGTGATATTAGAAGGTTAGCCAAATAACTTGGCCCTAAAAAATGAAAAAATTACAAAAAGGAATTGATGAATAGCTCTTTAACGCTCTGCAATATATATTGAATCATCATCATAAGGGGAATATGAAAACAATTATACTTTTACTGCTTATCTTAAGCAGTACGGCTTTTGCTCAAATTAATAAAGATCAAATTTGGGATCATCCAAATAATAATTATATAATTAATCTTTATAATACAAAACCAAAAATATTCTTAGGAATTGATCAAAAAGATAATCTTCTTCATCCTTTAACTGATGAAAGACTCGATTTATTTATGGCCGATTTATTAGATCAAATTGATGATTTAGATTCAAATTCAAAAGAAAAAATTAACAAGCTTATAAATAATCATTTAAGAATAAACCCTCTTGAAAATTATGTCCCCTTTTTAAATGATCTTACTTCTCTAGCATTACAAGACGAAGAACTTTTAAAGCAACTTCAATCTAAGGCTTTAACTTCATATGATAAGACAGGATTTGCACAAATTCATAAATTACGACTTCACAAAAAAGGACGTCTTAAAAGAGCAGTTGAGAATCAAAAAATATCTAATTACAACAAACTTATTGGTTCACCTGATTCTGTACATATACAAAAATACCTTCAATCAAGTCTTGATGTTTTTATAACGAATAGATTTACTAAAGCAAAATTGAATTTCATCAAAAAAAGAGATATAAGAAAAATTATCCGCGAATTCAATAAGATAACTTTTAATAAATTACTTCAAACTGAACAACTAGATCGAATTAAATATAATACTGAGAAATCATTTATTGCGTTTGCTAATGAAACCAATAAAAAGATGATTATAACAGTATTAAATCCAAAGGATGTTAATGCAGTTAAAACAAAAAGCTTATTTCAACTACTTCAACATCATATAGATAAAAATACATTTCTAATGGCATTTAGAAATAGTCTGCCTAATCCTGATGATATGCCTATTAAGCAAATTAAGAATGCAAAATACCTTTTGGCAACACCAAGCCTGATTTATGCTAACATCGATTTATTTCAGTCTGTTTTTAAAAATATTCAAGTAAGACAATATTTATCTGCTGAAGATGACCACTACCTACTTAAGATTAGAAAATGGATAAAAAGAAACAAATCCGATTTCTCTAAAAAAACAGGAATTACTTTCACAACTAATTTACCTAGCCCCATAATAGTTTTAGATAATATTGATATCATCCTAAATGCTTATCCTACAAATCCTTGGGATAAAGATAACTTAATTTACAATAATAGAGGTAAAGAAATTATTTTAGGACAAAAAGGATCGCTTAAAGCATTAAAAGCTATCTTTGAAACCATAAAACCCTTGCTTAGACTTGAATCTCTTGCAGCAAATACATTATCAATTGGTGGATTTTTACTTTCAGGTGGAAACCCGTATGTTCTTACACTTTCACGTTCTCTTATTTATCATAGTATCTATGCTAAGAGATATGGTAAAAACTATTTAAACCATATGAAGGAAAATTTACCAATGAGCCTGCTATCATCAGCAACGCTTGCAAGTGGATTTTTCCCTGGCAAACTTGCTCATGCCATTATAACCGGCGGTATAAGTGGATCAGTTCAAAGTCTTGTGACAGGACAAGATATTAAAACAGGCTTTGTAGTTGGAGCAATCCAAGAAGGAATTCTTAACTATCTTCCAACTGATCTCAACTATTATGTCGTAAAAGGTACAGGTAAGAATTTTGAAAATGCTGTAATTGAAATTGCACAAAATTCTATTAAGACTGGAGTAAGAGGATTTTTTATTGGAGCAATTGATGGCGGAGACGCAATTAAGGGAATGAAAAAGGGAATCCTTTTTGGTGCTGCCGAAGCTGGTGCCCGAATAATAATTATGGGCTATAGATTCGACCCAACTGAAGATATATCTCAAGAAGATATTAATAGATTTCTGGAAAATGAACATAATCCAGTACTCAGTGATAGAGTCTATGGTGGCGAAAATATATACATATCAGTCAACGAACTAGGTGAAATTGTATGGCGCCAAGATGCTCCTTTTAGGAACACTCTACTATATAATACATTCTTCAGTGGGTCTTACGAACTAGGTGGAAATTCTTCACTTTCAGAATATGGAAAAAATACTAAAGATACAATAATCCACGAATCTCTTCACTATGCTCAAGAAAAAAGATTTGGTTTTTTACAACTAGTAGTGAATTATCTTAAATCTCTAACAAAGTATGGAACGAGTATATATGAGGATTATGTTTTTATTTAGCTCTAGGACATAAGTCCCTTTTTTCGACAATAAATGGGCAGTTTTTTTGGCACGAAAAAAACACGCAATTTAAATGCCAAACTGAAAAGGCTATAAAATGCTAACCTAGCCTATTGAAATGCTTTAATTTTCAAAGATTTTTTAGCTGATTTTGTTGCTATTAATCCTAAATCTGTCACAATACATGAATTGAACTTTTTTGATTTTGTTGTTGTACGTATCATTCCAGTTGCACGTTAGCCGTTACCAAGATCAGAGATAGCCAAGCCTTCATTAGGAGGTGCGGTATGAAAATTTCTATCCTAAAGCTTGTAAGCCTTTGTGCTTTAGCATTAACTCTACAATCATGTAATGATAATGCATTTTTCGAGAAGAAAAATGTAAATACAGTCCTCGATGACTTTGATATTCCAAATGAAACAACCACAACAGGTGGATCTACTTCTGGTGGAACTACAACTGGTGGAACTACAACTGGTGGAACTACAACTGGTGGAAC
>CAYGTU010000172.1:0-6303 GCA_964352945.1 uncultured Bacteriovoracaceae bacterium | reverse complement strand
ATCTGGATCAACAACGGGTTTAACTGGTGGAGCAGGATCGACAGGGTCTTTCGCACTAAAGTCACATTTAAAATTATCAGTTAAATAGGCTTTCTTTTTTTCTTGTTCTTTTTTTGTTTTTTCTTCTTTTGTAAGTTCTTCCCATTCCTCATATTTTTCCATGGTAAGTTTACCACTCATTAATCCTTGATCATTAACATTTTTTAAATAATCTCTAACTGTATCAGACCATTCGCGGTAGCGAATAAGATCGACTCCATTTTCTTTAATACATTGAATTTTTTCGTTTAAATTATCTCTAATATTTTTGTCATCAATTAATTCTGCAATTTGTGCATTTAGCGCCATACAAGTTCTATGAGAGAACATGGCCGTCTTATAGTATTTATATGAATCAGATCTTTTTACTGATTTTTCAGGTGGTGCGCAGGCACATAAATCAAATACATATTGAATTAACTGATTAAAGTTTGTTGAATGCTTACAGTTAAGTGAATTCGCTAAAATATCTGTAATATCTATCCCTTGATCTTTTGTAGCTTTCCAGCACAGAAGGGATGTGTTTACGGATTTTTTTACACCAGCATCAACACAACCTTTAACTTTTCCAAAAAGGAGAGGATTACAAGTTATTTGAGTTGAATCATTGGGACATTTGTTACCGGCTTCACTGTGAGCGAGTTTATATTCTTCTCTTAAGTTTTTTGAATCTTCAAAAATTTTTAAGATTACAGGATCAGAACTATTATTCTTTTTAAAAACTTCAATTGTCGTAGGCTTCATACAATAGCCTTTATACATATAAGAAAGCCAGCCCCCATAAAGACAACGATTAGAATTAACATCAATATTTACGAAAGGTTCATCTGCATGCGCTTCACTAATAATTATATTTAATAGTCGATAAATATTACGTTTTAAAAAAACAGTTCTTTTATCACCTAATTTTTTATTCTGAATATCTTCAAGCTTAACAATCACTTTTATAATATGGTCGATGATTTTTCTCTGGTCTGCTTTAGGTAAACTTCGAATATAATCAATATCGAGGGATTGTTTTTTAGAACTAGCGGGTGTTGATTGATAGGGAATTATCAATAAAATCATTAAAAAGAATTTTAGAATCAATTTTGTCATGTCTCAGCTTCCCACATACTTATCGTCTATTTTAACGCCAAACTTGAGTAATTTAATGTGTTTATGCAGATTTATTGCCCTATGCTAATGTAATAACGGTTAGTTATATTCAAAAAGGTTTGGAAATCAGTAAAAATATGCCATTATTAAGCATAATTACTAAAATATTGATGCAAAGAGAATGTGGCAAATTATGGGTTGGTTTAATACTGTTAAAAGTCCAAAATTAAAAAATGTAAAAAAATCATCTAATTCAGGTGCTGAAGGTATTTGGAAAAAATGCCAATCCTGTAATGAGATCATGCCCACTGAAAGATTAGAAGAAAACGAAAGTGTATGCCCGTTTTGTCATCATCATTATCGAATTAATTCAGAACAAAGACTTAACTTAATCGTAGATGAAAATACGTTTAAAGAAGTTGGCGTTGATTTAAAAACTTCAGATCCCCTAAATTTTAAAGATAAAGACAGTTACCAGAATAGACTTAAGCAAGCTTATGATAAAACTGGAAAAAATGATGGAACCATTTGTGGAATGGGTAAAGTTAATGGGAAAGATGTTGCCATCGCTCTTATGGATTTCGCTTTTATGGGTGGATCAATGGGAGTTATTACAGGTGAAAAAATTACTCTAGCTTTTGAAATGGCACTTAAAAATAAATGTCCCGCTATTGTTGTATCTTGTTCAGGTGGCGCTAGAATGCAAGAAGGAATTTTATCTTTAATGCAAATGGCGAAAACAAGTGCTGCTAGAAAAAGATTAAAAGAAGCAAGCCTTCCTTTTATATCAATACTCACTGATCCAACGACAGGTGGAACAGCTGCAAGTTTTGCACTTCAAGGAGATATTATTTTGGTTGAACCAAAAGCTTTAATTGGTTTTGCGGGTCCTAGAGTAATTGAGCAATCGATAAGACAAAAACTACCAGATGGATTTCAAAAATCGGAATTTTTAAGAGAGCATGGATTTATTGATCGTATTGTTCATAGACATAATTTAAAAAGCGAAGTTTCATTTTTTGTTAATATGCTTTCCTAATGTCAGAATTAGATAACTTTCTCCATACCAATATTGGATATGAAGTATTTGAGCCAGGCTTAGCTAGAATTTCCCAATTCATTGAAGCTGATAGAGAAAAATTAAATTCAAAAATAATTACTATTGGCGGAACTAATGGAAAAGGTGAGTGCTCCTACACTCTGGGAAAACTTTTTCAAAGGGATAATTTTTCCTACGGTCTTTGGAGTTCACCTCACTTGGAGTCTGTAAGTGAGAGATTTGAATTTAATGGAGAGTTAATTGGTGACGACCAACTCTAAATATACTGCCAAGAGTTTCTTAAAAGAATGACTAACTTAAATTTAAAATTAAGTTATTATGAATTTCTATTTGCTGTATTTATTCATATTGCTGTCTTAAAAAATCCCCAGTATTTAATTCTTGAAGTTGGCCTTGGGGGTAGACTTGATGCAGTGAATTCATTAGATACTGATATATGCGCTATAACAAGTATCTCAAGAGATCATCAGGAATATTTAGGCAATAGTTTTAAATCCATTCTAAATGAAAAGTTTTTAATTAGCAGAAGAGATAAACCACTTATTACTGCTTTTAAATCAAATTTTCTCAACAGTGAGGTTGAAAAATTATCTGCTTCTAACGGTGCAAAGTGGGTAAACCTCTATGATCTGGGTGTTGAAGAAAACCTAAATTATTCAAAATCAAATAGATTAATCTCTCTTGAAATTTATAAAAGAATTTCTCAAAGTAAAAATTTACCTTCAATGAATGAGTTAATGAGTTTCTCATTTAGAGGAAGGTTTGATAGAATTTTCATAGGTAATAAAGAGATTGTATTTTGCGGCGCGCATAATCTTGATGGTTTGCGCCAGATGTTTTCATTTATATGTGAAGAGAACAATAAATTTAAATCTTTTGTATTGCTTGCTTCATTTTCTAAAAGAAGTGAAGTCGATTTAGGGAATATGATTAAGTTAGTGCAGAAAAGTAGTGGATTATTTTCAAAGATACGGTTTACCCAATTTGAACATATAAAAGCAGCTTCTTTAGCTAATACTGAAAAGATAACTTTCCAAAAGGACTGGAAAAAAATTATTAATGAAGAAGATAAATTATTTGTTACAGGATCATATTACTTTATTGGGGAAGTTAAAAATTTTCTCCATTCTTTTATTACTACTTAGTTTTCTCTCAAACTTTTCACTGGCAAATGATCTTCAGTTAAAGATTGGAGATAGTGTTTCAATCTACTCCAATAAGGCCTATCGTTCAGATGGAGGGAAAAAGTTTGAAGCAGTAGGCAATGTCGTTATCATCTCAGGTTCTGAAACTCTCTATGGAGACAGTGCCATTATTGATTTACATAAAAAGTTTTTTAAAATTGAAGGTAATATCAGATTAATATCTAAAGATATTACTATTTATGGTTCTAAGATCCAGTATTTTATGGATAGTCCTAATATGACCATTGAAGATTCAAGAATTGTAACGAAGTCTTTTACAATAGTTGCAGCTAAACTTGATAGAAAGGCATTTAATAAATACATCGCCATTGAAGCAGAGTATACAACTTGTAAAGATTGCCCAGAGAGTTGGTCTCTCTTTGGTAAAGAATTTATTATTGAGCTCGGTGAATATATAACAATAAGGAATGCTCTTATAAGGGCCAATGGAATCAATGTTACTTGGATTCCTTATATTGTTTTACCTGCAAAATCAGAAAGACAAACAGGGTTGTTATTTCCATCGGTAACAAACAGAGTATCTGAAGGGGTCTCCGTTGGTGTTCCATGGTTTTGGGCGATTGGCCCAAATAAAGATTTAACTTTGACTCCTACCTTTTGGTCAAATAGAGGTCAGGGAACAGACATTGAATACCGGCATGTCTTTACAGAAAATTCGAGTATTCAGTTAAACTCTAGATTATTAAATGATGAAATTTATAATCCTATAACAGTTGAAGATATTGATACAAAAGAAGATATTTTTAGAAACTTTACAACCTTTGAAGCTCACTTTGAAAGAGGATTTCATTTTAACTCGCACGTAAGAATGCTTGGATTAAAGGATCTTGATATGATTTCAAGTTTTCCTGGTTATACAGCTGATTATGTTAGAAAGACGGCTTTAGGTTTTGATGGTTTTGCAGAATACAGAGATAATAATTATCTTTTAGGTGTTGAATCGACTTTCTATAAAAATACCTTGTTCGGTGATTCTCTTGGTTTTGATCATAGTTATGTTCAAACATTGCCTAAGTTTAATTTTTCTTATCTACCAAGAACAGTCGTTCGCTCAAGCATACCCGGATTAAAGAGAGTTAGTGTAGGTATAGACGCTAATCATACTACCTTTAAACAGAATAGAATGGATGAAACGGAATTAGTAAGAAGAAATGTTAATCGTTTAAAAATCAGACCTTATCTAGATTGGAATATGTTTGATGTTAAAAATATTTATTTTAAATCATATATTTATGGCGATCACTATTCCTATCGATTTATTGATTCAGAGGCAGAGGAATTTAGAAAATTTTCTTTATTAACAGAAACGTCTGCTTCTATTCAAATGGAGAGAATCTTTGGTCTTTCCTATCAATATAAATTACTTTCGGATAAATTAAAATTTGATGAACAAAAAGTTATATCATCAAAAGAATCCCAATATGTTGGAGAACTACCTTCTTTAGATGAAGCCTATAAGAATAAATTAGTTGCGATAAATAAGAATAGCTACAAACACTCTTTAGAATTAAAGTTAATTCATCACCAAATTCATAATGATGGTTCATCAGGGAACCAATTATTTAGACAACAGATTGAAACTAAGATTGAAAATTGGTTTGATTATGAAGATTCTTTCAAATCAGAAGAAGCCGTCTTAGGGGGGACTCAGTCAAGGCAGTTAATTCCTAAATATAATACTCTCGAATTTCAATGGAATAATGTTCTCGTTAGAAAAACTCCAAAACAATTTAATTATTTGATTGATGATAAATATTTATCCGATAACTTTATTTATAAAAAAATTGGACACTTTAATATTTCTCAAGGGGTTATTGTCGATGCAGCACCGTCTAATAACTCAGATGATAATCTTACTCGTTTAAAGATTGATACGAGTTATTTATTTGATAACTGGGAATTCAGTCTAACTGAATATTATTTCCATGATACAAGTGATAATATTGGTAGCTTGGGAATTGCAAGAGATTTAAAGTTATTTAAACTCTTTTTCAACTATAACTTAAATACATTTGATTTGGCTCCACTTAGAACTGTAAGTTATGGTTTCTTTCATAGGCCAATGGATATCTTCGCTTTTACTTACAAGCAAGAAATTGATATTAATGCTGAGCAAACTTTAAATACCGTCTATGGTGTAGACTATATTCCTTTAAATAATTGTTGGAGATTTGGTCTTACTTACAGTAAAACCCTTGTTGGGGATAGAATTTCATTTGATTTATTATTTAACTATGGAGATGAGAATTTCGGCGACAGCGGTGCTTCTTATAAGAGTTTATGAAATATTATTTCGTAGAGTTTGATGATAGTTTTTCAAATAATATTTTATGTGAGTTACATGAGTTTGAAATTTTACCAGAGATAATTCACTGGACTGCGCTTTCTAATAAATACATTGTTAATAGTATAAACTGTGATTCTAAAATTATTCTTGGTCCTGGTCCAGGTAGCCCTAAAGATTATCAATCGATTTTTAAGGCGATTGATTATTTTATTGGAAATAATTTTAAATTAATTGGTATTTGTCTTGGGCATCAAATTATTTGTACCCGCCTAGGTATGACTTGTGATTATGCAAAAGAAATTAAACATGGTGAAAATGAAAATATAGCTATTGATCAATTTTGGAAAGAAGCATTTTGTTTAGATGAAGATATAATTTCTGTCCAACGTTATAACTCTCTGGCGATAAAAGATAATTTATCTGATTATAAAAAGTTAATACATAATGAAGAAGTAATTGCCATTAAAGAAGAAAATTTATTTTCTATGCAATTTCATCCGGAGTCAATTGGGACTAAAAATAGGGCAGAGCTTTTTAAGGCCATAGTGAGTTTATGATAGAAGTAAATGGTATTTATAATATTGATACAATAAAAGTATTAGAAGATATTGGAG
>CAYGTU010000171.1:0-6343 GCA_964352945.1 uncultured Bacteriovoracaceae bacterium | reverse complement strand
CCTCATGCCAGATTTTATAAGGTAAAATATGTATAAACTAGCTTTAATGGCACTTTTAATTGCTTGTACTCAAAAGACATCACCAGAATCCTTTTTAAAAAATTATATGTTTTCTCGATATGGAAAAGTTGTTGAAAAAGAGTATATATTGGCAAATGCTACAGGTGATTTTTTAAATGAAGTTAGTGCAGTAGAAGGTGAAGATTTAACCAAGCTATTGGATCTTAAAAAATTCTCTCTGCTTAAAGTTCAAATTCATAATAAAGAATGTGGTGAAAGTAGTTGTACAATTAGCTATACTATTAAGTATAAACAGGAAAAAGATACCATTCACAGTAAAAAAATCGTGGAATTATCCCAAGAAAATGACGTTTGGAAAATTGCACGGGTAAATAATGTCAAAACTTTCATCGAGTCTTCAGAAATTGTAAAGTAATTCTGTTCATGCCGAAGAGTAAGGCATGAAAGACGATCTTATTGGAAAACTAGTAAATGAAACAATGAAAGGAGCTTCGGGTAGTTCTGAGTCTAATGTTGTTTCGCTAACAGATTATTTTGAGAACAAAATTAACAATGTTCAAGTTCACACAAGACGACATCCTGTTGAAAATGTGAATGCAGAACTATTACAACTCAATTTACCGTTTTGTGTTGGTGAGTTCAAAAATGATACTCAAGTAATTAAAATCAAACATAATAAAGTAGACGTTGAAATCCCTATCAATTGGTCTGAATTTTCAATGCTAAACCCAGATGAGAATTTTTCTTTTTTTGCGATTGATAAAGATATTGATAGAACGGATCTGTTAAATCTTTTTTCAGATATTCTTGAAGAGAATTTGTTTTCAATTTTAGGGGCCTTAAAAGGAAATAAATTTTATCTTGTTGGCTTTCGACATGATGAATATTCCTTGATGGGACAGGTTCTTGAGATTACAAAAGGCATTAGGACTTATAGAAAAATAGCATAAAAAAAGGCTCCGTGAGGAGCCTTTAATAATTATATTTTAAAATTTTCTTATGCACCCAAGCTTACATAATAGTCTTTCATTAATTTAGCATCTTTTTCAAGATTAGGACTATTGCAAATAATATAACCAGAACATTTTTCATCATGAAGGGCCTTAATTAAGTCTCTCCAGTTAAAGTCAGAGTCTTCAAGGTTAAGATGCTTTAAATCACCTTTTGAGTTACTTGAAATTCCTGATAAATGTAAATGCATATTAGATGTTGAATTAACTCCAAGTTCTTCTCTCATCGTTTTAAGAACTTTAATAAACTCTTCATAAGAATTGTATTCACCAGTTCTTGCATATAAGTGAGAAAAATCTATACATGGCTGACAAGAATTTACTGATTTAGTTAAACTAATTAGTTCCTCTAGAGAACCAAATTGACTAGTTTTACCAGTTAATTCAGGTCTTAATTCAATTTGAATATCTAAACGAGAAAGTCTTTCTTCAATAACATTCATAGATTTTTCTACTAAGTCAAAAACGTCATATGGAGAATCTTTCATATAAAATGCTGCGTGAAATGTCATAGATTCAGCACCACATAGATCTGAAATTTTTGCAGTTTGAATAATTCTTTCAACACTTGAATCAATTTTATCTTGCTCCCTAGCATTTAAATTAATGTAGTATGGACCGTGAGAAGTTAGGGGAACACCTAATTCATAAGATACCCGTCTAAGCGCAGAAGAAACTTCTTCTTTCATTCTAACCCCATGAGCAAATTCTAATTGCATGCAATCTAAGCCAAGCTCGTGAATTCTTTTAACGCCTTCAACTGGATTATTCTTTTTGACTGTTGAATTGGGAACGCCAGCGGTACCGAACAATAATTTGTCGTAATCCATTAAAATCTCCTGTGTGTTTTTAAAATATTTTTTCTTTCCAACTAGAAATTGATTTTAGGCATGATTGACAACCAGTGCCTAAGCCAAAACTAGCGGTTAATTTTTCAATATCTAATTCTTTTTGTGTTCTCTTTATATCAGCAACATTAACACAAAAGCACTCACAGATGATGAAATCATCATCTAACTTTTTATTACTGCTAGAATCTACAAACTCTTCCAAACTATCTATTGTCTTTAAGAATTCTCTCGTTTCCAACATATCCTCTTCAGCGGTCATAAATTCAGCTTCGTTGTTATAGCTGAAACAGGCGTAATTGTCCAAGTTTATGGTGCACATTGTAAAAATGTAATGGCCAAATCTGTCATTAATGTTATTTCATATGTTTAAGTTTGATTTATTGCAGGTTATACTCTTTAAGATGAGATTTTTAAGCTTTATTTTAACGATTTTCTACGTAATTATTTTTCCCACAATGCTGGGTTTTGTAATTTTGCCCATAGAGATCTTTCTTCCAATTTTCTCAGTTATTTCAATGCTTTATCTCTCACTTATTATAGCCCCTAGCTGGATCTATGTAATATTAAAAGGAGCCAAAAGAGTAAGCTTAGAGAATTCAATTGTTAGTGATCAGCTCAGAAAAGTTTTCAGAGGTAAAAGGGCTTATCCTTATATATTTATATTTTCTAATTTACACAACGCATCAAATGAAATAATTTGGGGTAAGCGGCGAGAATATCTCTTAGTTAATGAGAAATTTTTAACACTTCCGTCACATGAAATTAAAAATGAATTAGATAATATCTTAATTGAAATTAGTAAGAGTTCATTTTATTTTGATAGCGTTTTAAAATCTTTTAATTTGTTTCTTCTAAGTATTATTAGGTTTAAATATAAGATGTTAAAAAAAATTTTTAGATCACCAGAAATTTCATTTAGCATTGTGATGTTAATATATTTTATTTATATTCCATTTTTCTATTTAAGTGAAAAACTCTTAGAGAAAAATGATCTTCTTTTAAACTTAAAAACGATTGGTTGTATTGATAGAAACTTATTTAATATTGAGAACAAAGTAATTTATTAATGATCAAAGATAAGCTTAGTAAAATTGAATATAATTTCTTCTATCCATTGTTTTTTACAATTGTATTTATTTTAATTCTTATTCAATACACATTCTATTCGTTCGATTCAATTTTTTATGATCTTTGGGTAAGATTTGACGTTAATTTAATTAATAATGATCCAATCGTTTTGATCACTTTAGATGAAGAAAGTGATGAATTCCTAGGAGAAACATATCCCTATACTTATGCTTCACACGTAAGAATGATAAAAAAAGTTTTAAATGATGATCCTCATATAATTAATTATTTTGTAGCACTTGACGATGCAACGTCAGATATCGAAAAACAATATTTTAACGAATTTAAAGATGAGATTAAAAAATACACAGACGATAAAGGTAACTTTCGTTTTGCTACAAGAATGGACGCTTGGGGTGAGGCACTTCCAGCAAAAGAGTTGCAATTTTTAGGTTATTCATTAGGAATTATAAATATTGATAGCCAGGTCTTTGCAAAAGATGATGTTAGCAGAAGAGCATTGCTAAACATTTCTGGTGCCGATTCAATTCATCTTTGGTCTGCTAAAATCTTTAGAAGTACAATTGGAGCTCAGCCAAAGGAAGCAAACTCCTATAAGGGTTCATATTATAATAGCGAAGCAGATGCTTCCTTCGCCCTGTATAAGTACTTAGATAATCCACTTTTAAGTAAAAGAAAAATTAAAACGATTCCCTTTCATCGAGTCGTCGTAGGTTATTACCCTAAAGATTTTTTTAAAAATAAGATTGTTTTAATTGGGCCTCAATACGTTTCTAACTCTTCCGATTTTGTTTATACACCATTTAGCAAATCTAAAGAGAAGGCTCCAAAGCTCGCTGTACATGCTCAAATTATAAAATCTTTAATCTATGATAAGACAGTTGTTCAATTACCAAATATTGTCTCAGATATTTTGTCTATATTTTTAGCAATTCTCTTATCAATAATAATTTCTAGAGTTAAACCAACGAGAGGACTTCTAATAACAATAGGATTAATGGTAGCAACATTCTTATTATCGTTCATTATGTTTTCCTTTTTTGATACTTGGCTAAAGCTTTCACATATTGTTCTCAGTATTTTCGTAGTTTATTATATTTGGGTTCCTTTTAGGGCGATAGGTGAATATCAGCATAGATACGCAATTGAAGAAGAATCAAAGCTGATTAAGCAAGTAGATAAGCTAAAACAAAATTTTATTTCTTTAATGAGTCATGATTTAAAAACACCCGTTGCTAAGATTGCTGGTATTTCAGATATCTTAAAAAATCAATACACCAACAGTTCAGAACAACTAAACTTTTTAAATGATATTCAAGCTTCAACCAAAGAATTAAATAATTTCATAAATTCTATTTTAGATTTAACAAAAATTGAGTCAGACAAATTAAATTTAAATTTTGTAAACAAAGATATTAATCAGATTATAGAAGGTATTGTTGATAAGCTAAAATATGAAGCCGGAACTAATGAAATTAAAATAGAAACAACATTAGATCCACTTTATCCAATTCGATTGGATGTTGTGCTTATTAACAGAGTTGTTTCCAATTTAGTGGAAAACGCTATTAAATACTCTGGTCCGGGCTCAGTTGTTAAAGTAAAAACTTGGGATGATGAAAAATCTGTATTTGTTGAAATTGAAGATAATGGTGTTGGGATAGCTAAAGACGATCTTGAACACATTTTTGATAAGTTTTATCGTGTAAAAAATGATAAGTCACATAGCGTTAAGGGTTCAGGACTTGGTCTTTATTTGGTAAGATATTTTATTGAGTTACACGAAGGTACAATTCGTGCGACATCAGAAGTAGGTAAAGGTACAAAATTTACCATTACTCTTAAGAACGAATAGGAGCATTTATGCACAAGGTTTTGGTTGTTGATGATGATAAGGTTTTACAAAATAATGTAAAGGTAGCCCTTCAATATCACAATTTTATTGTTGAGGTTGCTGATAACGGTAAAGAAGCAGTATCTGCCATTTATCGAGATAAATATGACTTAGTAGTTATGGATGTCAACATGCCAGAAATGGATGGACTCCAAGCTCTTATGGAAATCAAAAAACACGATCCAACAATTATCGTAATTATAATGACTGCTTATTCAAATGTTTCTGATGCTGTAAAAGCAGTTAAAGAGGGTGCTTATAACTATTTAGAAAAGCCAATCTCATCTGAAAACTTAGTGGCTTTAATTAAGAGAGCTCTAAAAGCAAAAAGTTTAATTGAAACAATTGGTTTCTCAGCACCAAGTTTATCTCTTGGATCTGACAATAAAGATGATCAATTTGTTGGTCAGTCTTCAGAGATGAAAAAAGTTTTTGGTATTATTTCAAAACTTGCTCAGGTAAACACACCTGTTTTAATTAGAGGTGAATCTGGGACAGGTAAAGAATTAGTTGCAAAGGCGATTCACTATAATGGTCCAAGAAAAGATCAAGAATTTGTTACTATTAACTGTGGTGCTATATCTGAAAATTTAATTGAATCAGAATTATTTGGTCACGAGAAAGGTGCCTTCACGGGCGCAGATACAAGAAAGATTGGGAAGTTTCAATTCGCTGATGGTGGAACACTTTTCTTAGATGAAATTGGTGATATTTCTCCAGGCATGCAAGTAAAACTTCTTAGAGTTTTACAGGAAAAGAAATTTACCCCAGTAGGATCAAATAGAGAAATTAAAGTTGATGTTAGAATCATAGCTGCTTCTCATAAACCATTTGAACAAATGATTAAAGATGGAACTTTTAGAGAAGATTTATTTTATAGATTAAATGTATTGCCGGTTTATCTTCCACCACTTAGAGAAAGAGTTTCTGATATCCCACATTTGATAAATTATTATTTGAATTATTTTAATTCAATTCATGCACTCCAAATAAAAGATTTATCAACCGATGCACATCAAGTGCTTGCTAGTTATTCTTGGCCAGGAAATATTAGAGAGCTTAGAAATGTAATAGAACATTGTTTTATTATGGAATCATCAGATATGATTCAAACTAGTTCGCTTCCTTCTGCATTATTCAAGGGTAAGAAGGATGATGCTGAACCTAATATCGTTGAAAGTTCAATGATTGATATGGGAGAAATACAAAAATCCGTTTTAAAAAATGACTCTTCAGGTGAATTAGATCAATTTAATTTTGTTTTTGCAGAAGTTAATGAAAATGAAGAAATTAAAATGGATTTTCAAATTGCAAAAGATAAATTTGAGCACGAGTTTATCATTCAAGCTTTAAGAATCAATAAAGGTCGAATTAATAAAACAGCTCTTAATGCAAATATTCCAAAGAAAACTCTGCTTAGAAAGATTGAAAAATATGAAATTAATCCTAAGGATTTCTATTCTTAGGATTATATGATT
>CAYGTU010000170.1:0-6353 GCA_964352945.1 uncultured Bacteriovoracaceae bacterium | reverse complement strand
TTAAAGATAAAATGACCAAACATACGCTTTGTTTTTTTGAAGAAGATACTATCTCTGAGGCTTACAGCAAAATGAAAGAATTAAAGATTCGTCACATTCCGGTAATCGATGAGATAACAAAAGAAATTCTAGGAATTGTATCTGATAGAGATATTTTATTGAGATCAAAAAAAACTGCAGCAGGTATTGTTCAAGAAAAAAAAAATGTTGGGCAAGTAATGACTACAGATCTTTTAGTTGTGGATGATAAATGTACTATTAGTGCAGCAGCAGAATTAATGCTTAAAAAGAAAGTTGATTGTCTGCCTATTGTAGATAGAAAGACCAATGTTTTAAAAGGTATTATAACTTCAACAGATTTATTGGATTTATTAGTAAAAGATGGCGCCGGCAAAAGCCAGCTACCATATAATTTTAAATTAGATAAAAAATAATTTATTAAGCAGCATTTTGCCAGTTCCAAACTTCTTTAGTCCATGTACTTTGAGTATCTTCAACCCAATTTTTAGCTCTTAGTTTTCCATGAACAAATTTTTCTAAATCTTCAGGATTAGCTACATCTACCCACATAGTCATGTCCCATTCACCAGTAGTTGACCAAGCCCATTTTACTTCTGGCCATTCCTTTAACCAATTCCAACTTTCAGTTGCTGGAGCATTCTTGTTCCATTTAACGTTAACTTGTGCCCACCATTTTGACATATCTACTCCTTAGTCAGATTAAACTCAGGGGGCGATTCGTCTATTTGAAAATCAACTTTAAAATGTTTTCACAGACGGAATTTTTCTCCTTATTACCATTGATTATCTTCAACACAGCTTTCAGGTGTTGTACAATAATAATAGTTTCCCCATCTTAAGTGACAAACGATTTCATCTTGTCTACAAACGGGACCACGTGGTTTAGGATCACTCTTAATACATTGAAAGCAGTCTATTCCCCAGCAGATTCGACATTCATACCCACTGGGACAAACTTTATTCCCGCCACAACTCATTTTTGAATTAGCAAAGACTCCCACTGAAAGTAAACATAAACTTAGTATAAATAATTTCATTTTACACTCCTGATTGAACAGATAAATTCGTTATTTAAAAGGTTGCTTATAAAAATATGAATTTTATTTTCTTCTTTAAAATAGAGGAAACCACCATGTTGATTGTTTTGCTCCATGAGTATATAACTCGTAGCTCCCCATGAAACTTGCATTTTCCCTTTATAGGTAAAGCCTGCAGGTGGCCATCCACAATAAGGCCTTTTCATTTGAAAGTAACTAGATAAGGTGTAGTTTAAAGAACTATCAAACTCAAATGTAATAACTTCTGGAAAGCACCTATCTGGGATAATGGTTTCACAAGTTGTTATGTTATTTGCCCTTGCTGCTCCTGTACATAAAATAAATAATAAAATTAGTTTTTTCATCTCTCGATCCTCCTGAACAAAGGTATAGCTCAAAATATAGGTTGCTAAAATGGAATATAAGATGATAAATGGTTGCAAATGGAAACCAATAGAATTAGACAATTTTGCACGATAGCTCAAACAGAGAACTTAAGAAAAGCAGCAGATCTCTTAGGTATAAGCCATGGTGGACTTTTTAAATCGTTAAAAGTTCTGGAAGAAGAGTTAAATATTTCACTCTTTAATCGTGAAGGTAGAGGAATAGTACTAAGTGATGCAGGCAGAGAGTTTTATCCTAAGGCCTTAAAGTTTCTTACTGCACATGAAGAACTGATTTCTAATACATCCAAATTTAATGAAGTTAAAATTGGAACCTTTGAAGTATTCTCAACTTATTTTTTTACCTCATTTATTGTTCCAGAATTAAAAGATTCCTTTATTTCTTTAAAAGAACTAGTACCAGGCGAATTAGAGCAAGCATTAATTGAAAATGAAATTGATTTTGGAATTACTTATGAACCTATTCCAACTCAGGGGATAGACATTTTAAAAATAGCTAAATGTAAAATGGGTATATTTGGTAATAAGAAATACACAAATTCAATTACAACTGCTCCTTTTGCTGCCCCTGTAAAACCAATTAATTCACTTATATCAGGCATAAAAGGATTAGATGGTTGGCCAGATGAAAAAATTAAAAGAAATATTCAATTTAGAGTTAGTATGATGGAGACGGCCCTGCAGCTCTGTTCAAATGGAAATGCAATTGGTTTTTTTCCTGAATTTGTAATCAAAAGTTTTAATCAATCAAGAAAAAATGAGCTTAAGTTAAATGAATTACCAGCTCCTAAAGGGGCACATAATATTACCAGAGATATCTATATAATTAAGAGAAAATCTCATGATGAATCAAAAATGATTAAAAAAATAGCAAAAGTGATAAGAACTAATTGTTTTTAAAAAAGTAGATAAAACATGCCAATCCCCACCATCAGATATCTTTCTTTTTTCACCAGAGGGCTATCTGTAAAGACTGCATTTTCTATATTATCATAACGAGCAAAGGGAAAGAGCATAAAGTCTCCCAATTGTTTTTTTATTGCTAGAATTTGTACGATTCCAGAATTTCCACTTGTTGCATTATAAATGGGTCTATCCGCTGTAGCGTATTCAGGTTCAATGCCATAATAATAATTATGATAGTCTTGATCTCCGTGAAGTTTTCCGATTGCATATTCAAATGACCAAGTTTCTCCTTTCATACCTATTGTTAGATAGGTAACATTGGTAGTTCCAAAGCCTCGAGTATAGCTAAAATCAGTTTCAAATTCTCTTCTTATGGCATGTTCAATTTGAAGAATAAAGTTATCAGAACGAATAATATGAATCACTGCCATTGGGCCAATTCCCATATTCCAAAGTAGTTCTGGCATACCCTGGCGAGCATCGTTTTCTTCTTGTTCAACTCTGGGGCCAGCACTCATTGTGAGCTGGATAGATAAAAACCTAGAGTCAAAGAACTTTCCGTTTATGATTCCGTTATCAGCCTTTATTTTTTCGCCTTGATAATAAATATAGGGCATAGGGAAGTGATAATCTATTTCTTGATCAGAGCCACGATAGTGATTGGTTCTTAGACTTATTACACCTAAACCAAAGTTAAACTCCCCAGCAAATGATTTAAGGGTGATTAAAAATACAAAGACTATTAATTTATTCATTTAATAAAAGTTTAATTTGATCTTTTCTGTTTTTTTGTAGTAACTCTAATTGATAGATAATAGGTTCTTCTGCTCTTTCTTTACAGTTTTGAATAGGGCATCTCTCACAGGTATGTCCTACTTCCTTGAATGGAATCTTTTTATCTGATAAAAATTTTACTTTAGATTCTATTTTTTTATCTATTGTAATTCCAATAGTAAGTGAAACAGTGGTGTCTTCTTTTCTATTGGATCTTCTTGCCATGGTTAAGCAAAGATATTTTTCACCATTTATATTTTGGGAAATTTGCATCCCAAATTTTTTAGTCTTCTTTGTTTTTTCAAGTTCTTCTATCGCTGAAATAGTAATCCATCGCTTGCAATAGGTTTCATGAGGACCGATACCATGTGGAAAATGAAGTTTTGAAAAATGGAGTCCATCTTTAGGATTAATGTTTCCCTTGGCATCTTTTTCATACTGTAAAAAAAAGAGATCATTGAAGCCAAAACACTCTGGAAGAATTTGAGTCATTCGATGGAAAAATAGTTCGATGCTCACATCATATTTTCTAATTAACTTGAAACAATAAGTTTGATCAAACTCCGTTTCTTTAAACCAATTCTCTAAGTCATCTTTTAAATTATCTCTATCCAGTAAAAGAGCTCCAGCAAAATAAGAGGTTCTATAATCATCATAAATAGATTGGAATGTTTCATTAGACTGGTCATGAGTATTTCTATTGAAAAGAGGTATTTTTAATTCACAATAGCCAATTTCTTTGGCAAGTAAAAAAGCTTTTTGAGTTCTATGAAGATTTGAATTTAATATAAGTTTATTCTTTTTTCCCGCTTTAAATAACGATCTTATATCTTTTAAATCTGGAACTTTTTCGATATCAAATTCAGTGATCTTATATTTATATTCAGTAACTAAAATATTAGTTAAATTATCTACCGAAAAATCTTGAAATTTTTTACTGATTCTTTTGGCGTGCTTTTCAATCTCAGGAAGGTAATTAAAATTCTTTTCTTTAAAAGTTTTAATGGCCGTTTTTTGAAAGTTTTTAAGACTCAGGTTATGACTTCTACCAAGGTCGGCCACGGTTTTTAAGAGGGAGCCAAATTTTTCTGGTGAGTGGCTCATTAACTCCATTACATCTTGTTTATTGATTCCAAAAATTTCTAAAGGCAGATCTTTAATAACATCTTTTTCAAGCAGACCTAAAAGTGGAGCAAAATTAGAATCACTTTCTCCTTTTAATAGATCATTGATAGAAACGTTTAATCCTTTTGCTACCTGAGAAAGTTTATCAACTTTAGGAAACTTTTTTCCTTTTTCAATTTCATTTATATATGACGCAGATAGGCCGCAAATTTTTGATAAATCTTTAATCGTAAGGCCATGTTTGGACCTAAGTTGTTTAATTCTAAGGCCTAAAAAAAATTTCAAGCTCTCTTTATTTGGTAAATCGTTATAACCTAGCATCATTATATTAGATAATAACAAAATACTTTTGTCCAGTATATTAGGAAATTTTCGCCCGTAGCGAATATTCGCTTGTTTTTTCAATTAAATGATCCGATAATTTTATTAGTTAGATTTTTCAAGGAGATGAAATGAAAACTACAGAATTAGGACATGGAGTATCGGCAACTTCAAAACTCAATATCAAAAACACTCAAGAGATTTTCACCAGCGAAGTATTACAGGTGTTAGCAGCTGCTCATCGTGAACTTAATTCTACAAGAAAAGTTTTACTTAATTCTCGTGTAGCAAGACAAGAGATTTATGATCTTGGAGTGTTACCCGAATATCTAAATAAAGATTCAGAAGCTGTTTCTGGAAATTGGAAAGTAGGAAAAATTCCTGCCGACTATATGAAAAGACGTGTTGAAATCACAGGGCCAGTTAATGATCCAAAAATGGTTATTAATATGCTTAGTAGAAACGAAGCAGGGGATAGAGCAGATACAGCTATGGTTGATTTTGAAGATTCAATGAAACCATCTTTTGATAATGTTGTTTCTGGTTATAAAAATGTTATTGCAGCAGCTCATGGAACTTTAAGTTATGTAAGTCCAGCGACTGCAACTAAAGAAGAAAAGACTTATAGATTAGACACAAAAGATATGGCCGGATTAATGATAAGAGTGAGAGGGCTTCACTTAGAAGAACCAAATATACTTGTTGATGGTGAGCCAGTTCATGGTGGGTTACTTGATTTAGTTGTTTGTTTTGTTAACACAGCAAAAGATCTTATGGCCCAAGGCAAGACTCCCAAATTTTATATTCCAAAGTGTGAACATTATTTAGAAGCTCGTTACTGGAATAACTTATTTACTATGGTAGAAAATGCAATTGGTTTGGAAGTAGGGACATTAAAATGTACATTTTTAATTGAAACTCTTCCAGCTGCTTATCAAATGGAAGAAATTTTATTTGAAATTAAAGATCACGCTATCGCTTTAAATGTTGGTAGATGGGATAAAATCTTTTCAGATATTAAAATTCTTAAAAATCATCCTGATAGAATTTCAGCTGATAGATCACAGATCAATATGAAAAAATACTGGATGGATAATTATGCTAAAAGACTAATCAAAATTTGTCATACTCGTGGAGCTATGGCAATAGGTGGAATGTCAGCCTTTACTCCAGGGAAAGATCCGGCTGTTCGTGAAACTCAAACTAAAAAAGTATATGAAGATAAGAAAAATGAATTTGATTTAGGACATGATGGTTGTTGGGTATCTCATCCTTATTTTATCACTCATGCTCTTTCAGCATTCACAAAAGATAATCAACTTAATATTACATTAGATAATTTTGATAAATATCCAGATTTAATCATGGAAGGAAGTAACCAACAGAGTATCGATGGTCTAAGAACTAATATAAGAGTTGGGATTGCTTATATGCATGGTTGGAATAAAGACATCGGATGTGTGGCTTGGGATAATATGATGGAAGACTTAGCAACTTTAGAGATTTCTCGTGCACAAACCTGGCAGTGGCTTAGACACAAAGTTAAGTTAACTAATGGTCAAGTGATGTCAAAAGAATTGGTTAAATCAATTTTTGAAGAAGAATTAGAAAATATTAAAAATGAATTTAAAACGGCATATCCAAAAATGGATATGAGCGATCTGTTTGCAGAGTATGAACAAGCAGCAGATGATGCACAGAAATTATTTTTAAAACCAAAATTACAAGATTTTTTAACTACGGCCAATGAGCTTTAATATTAAGG
>CAYGTU010000169.1:0-6471 GCA_964352945.1 uncultured Bacteriovoracaceae bacterium | reverse complement strand
AAAATTCTAAATTAAATTTTTGATAGAGCTATTTCTAGACATAAATTTGATGCCCTTAAAGAACCTAGTAAATTTGGTAAAAAAGCAAAAAAACAAAGAGTTGAAAAACTTTTAGATGCTAATGAAAGAAAAGATAGAACAGGATGTACTTTGTTTATTTGCGAAGGTGATTCGGCTATTGGCGGCCTTCGTTCTGCTAGAGACAAACTTACTCAAGGTGGTATTGCTTTAAAAGGTAAGCCAATGAACGTATCTCAGGCTTCAATTAATGATGTTCTAGCAAATGATGAATTCTCTAATATTATGGCAAGTGTAGGGCTAGCTATAGGTCAACCAGCTGTTTTAGAGAATCTACGTTATACAAAGATTGTTTTCTTGGCAGATTCAGATGTTGATGGTGGACATATTAATACACTATTAACAAATTTCTTTTTTACTTATTGGCCTGAACTTTTTGATTATGGAGCAATTCAATTAGCAAAAGCTCCTTTATTTGAAGTTATTGCAGATAAAGGTACTTTTTATGCTGAAACTCCAGGTGAGTTATAAAAAATCAAAAGAGATAAATCTATAAAGATTAAAGAAATTCAAAGAAATAAGGGGCTTGGTGAAATGAGCCAGGAAGCATTTAAATATGTTCTTGACCGTGGTGAGTATACTAAAATTGATGCTTCTAATTTAGAAGACGCAAAATATATGCTTGAGACTTGTTTTGGAAAAGATTCACAGTTACGTAAAGATTTATTAATTGATTTTGATGAAACGAGCGTCTCTAGTGCAGCTGCTACAAAACGTAGGGCATCGAACAAGTCAAAAAGTGCAGCTACTCCTAAAAAGAAAGTAGCTAAGAAGGTAGCTAAAAAAACGGTAAAAAAAGTAACTAAGAAAAAAGTAACAACTAAAAAGAAATAATAGGTAGTAAAATGGAAGAAGTTTATTTACATTCCCTCGAATCAGTATCACTGGAAGAAATAGTTAAGGAAGAGTATCGTACCTACCAGATTTATACATTAATGGATCGAGCAATCCCTTATTTGGCCGATGGTTTAAAACCAAGTCAGCGTAGAATTCTTTATACTTTATATAAAAATCAAACTCGTGGTTTAGTAAAAGTTTCTGGACTTACAGGTCTTGTTCTAACTCTTCACCCGCATGGTCCAATGAGTATTGAATCAAGTATTGTTAATTTAGCTCAAGATTATACATTTTCAAATAACTATCCTCTAATTGATAAAAAAGGGTACTTTGGTGAGAGAATGGAAACTCAAGCCGCTGCTGGAAGGTATATTGAGTGTAAGCTTGGTAAAGTTGCAGAACTTTTACTTTTTGATGATATGAACCAAGTTGTAATGACTCCAAACTATGATGAAAAAGTAATGGAGCCAGTTCATTTATTACCAAAGTTACCTTTAATGCTTTTAAATGGAGCTGAAGGAATTGGAACAGGGTTTAGTTCTGTTATCCCAAGTTTTAATCATAAAGATATTATTGCAAGTATGATTAGTTGTGTAGAAACTGGAAAACCAAAACCTCTAAAGCCTTGGTCAAGATACTATAAAAATCAAATTATTATAGATGAAAAAGATCGTTTGATTTTTAATATGAATATTGAAGAAATTCATGGGAAAATTTATATAACTGAACTCCCACGTGGGTATGATGCAGCTAAAATATATAAATACCTAACGAAGTATATTGAAAAAGGTTATATTAAAGATTACGTTGATTCTTCAGTTGATAACTTAATTATGATTGAACTTTTATTTAAGAGGGGCGCTCAGCCTAGTTTAGAAGAAGTTCAAAAAGAGATGAGTACCTCAGCTTCTCAAAGTCCAAATTACACGCTTATTTCTGAAAGAGGTGTAAAAGTTTTAAGTAAGGTAACGGAAATTATTGAAATATTTACTCAACAGAGAATTCAAGTAACTCAGAAGAGATATGATTTATTAATTGAGGATTTTAAAGAAAGAATTCTAAAGAATAATGAAATTATAAGATTTATTAAAGAAAAGCATTATCAACAAGCTGAGAAAAAGAAGAATAGAAAAGATTTCGTAGATTATCTTAATACTAAGAAATTTAAATATTCTGAATATCTTGTAGATATGGCCATCTATAGAATGACAATTGAAGAAGTTAATAAGAGACAACTTCTAGTTAAGGATGAAACAAAAAAACTTGCGGAATATGTAAGAATTGCTAAGTCTCCAGAGCTAATTAAAAAGAAATTAATAGAAGAATTACTAGAGGTTCGTGAAGAACTAACCAAAATTATGGCCGCAAAAGAAAAGACAAAAGAAGAAGTCTTTAAGAAAACAAACAAAAAACCAAAAAAGAAATCAAAAAAATAATTAAATGGGGCTAGGTAGATCTTTCATGAAAAGGCTACCTAGTTTTTTAAAAAAGTTTGAACAAGTTTCTCTAAATGAAAATTTTCCCGTCCACGCTTTATAGGCTTCATCAAAATTTGCTGGCATGTAGCCATGTTCAGGAATTGTACCTAAATCAACTAAATAGGGAATACTATCTCTAATAATAAAGTTGTCGTAATTTAAATCTAATTTCATATAGCTAGATTTATAAAGTAAGTTTGCTTCCTTTATAATTTCATCCATCTGCTTTTTCATTTTACTTGATAAGACATCATTGTTTTTGACCATATAATCTTTTAATGTTTCACCTTCAATATATTCAAATATTGCCCATTCACCTTTTGCTGAAAACATAAGAACTTCTGGAACATTTAGTTTTGTTTTGTGTTTTGCCCAAAATTGAACAGGAATGGAATTTAATATACCTTCAGTACTTTTAAGACGCTCATTAGCAATTTTGATAATATATTTTTGTTCATTCATCTCAATGATATAAGTGTTAGCTTGTAGACCAGAGCCAATATATTTATCGAGAAAGTATGTTTGTCCAGCAACCTCAATCGATAAGGATCTTGGAGCATTAGCTTTATACTTTTTAACTATTTGATCGCGTATAACATCGAAAAGGCCAACTTTAGCCACAACTTTTTGCATTGATTGAAATGTCTTTTTGACTAAAGTTGAAGAGTTATCTGCACTTTTATTTAAATAAATACCATTATCAAAAATATATTGAGTTAAAGCTTCTGGCATATATTTTAATAAGGTTTCATTTTCTCTAACAACAGAATGTTTCATATTTTGAAAATAAAGTTGTTTATTTTCAACTAAATATTTTCTAACCATGGATGAACTGACCTCTATATTTTCATCAGGCAAGAAGTGTAATTTATCTTTTGGATACCAACTTGAAATATCGTCAGTAACTCCTGTCCTTTGTGAAATGATATACTCGTCAGGATCAAGCATTGTTTTTAAAATTAAATAAGAAATATTCTTAGATGATTGATCTGTTCCTATTACTGCTTGTATAACAGATTTATCATTCAGAGATCTGATTTTTTTTATCAAATCACTATCACTTATTCTTGATTCTCCAGCTGCTAAATAGTGTAAGTTTTCATTATTCTTTAAAGCAACTTCAATCATTGTAGATCTAGCAATATAGGGAAGGGGATTTTTGTGAGGTGTATTTACTGTTGGTAAATAAATTACAATATCAGATATGCCTTCATTAATTATTCTCTCACCCATTGAAATGTGCCCATTTGTTAGAGGATCAAAAGTACCTTTAATAATTGAAATACGTTTAGCTCTGGCAATGATGTCTGGAGTTAACTCAGCACTATAGAGATAGCTAGCAAATAAAAATATAAAGATGAGAGTAAACTTCATATAGATTTATCGGCAAAATGATTAATTTTAATAAATTTAATTAAGGTTTTTTACTAAGATTTACTTGGTGATTATGGATTATTTTGCCATTTTTTTTGTGCACACAACTACCATCAGCGTGTAATTCAAGCATAATTCTCACTGGCTTGCCTGAATCGATGATTGAAACCTCTTCTCTGGTTCCTGGGTTGCCACTAGAAATATTTGAAGCAATCACTGCTGAACCACCACCAGTAAGTCCGTAGTTACTTTTGATGCTTGATTTATCTATAGCGTAGGTTGATCTTGCAATTGTTAATTGTGAAATTGAAGGAAGCATAACAGAGTCGATACTGTAATCTTGTATATGATACAGCCCTAAAAAATGTCCCATTTCATGTAAAATTACAGTAGGTAGATCATATGTTCCAAAAGAGAAATCATTAGAAAAATCAAAATCATAATAATTCACAATAATATCTGAATGAACAATTTCAATATAACTACCTTTTTGAAAACCATAAATTTGAGTTACGGCCAAGGCCGAAGAAGGAAGTCCTGTCATTCTGACAAAAGTTTTATAGACGCCGTATTCACTATCATAATAATCATCCATACTGGTGTAGCTAATATTTGTTGTTAATCCAGTAGAGAAAAAATTAATCTCATTGTTAACAGCTGTCTCCCATTCATTTGCCATTGAGTTCATACTCGTTTGCTCAGAAAGGGTAAAATCATTAGACATTTTTATAGTGAGAGGAAAATCACTACTAAGCCACTTGGTTTTCGCATTTGCCGATAAATTTCCACTGCTAGGAGCTTCTTCCTTAAGGCATGAGAGAGTGAATAGTAGTACTACTAATAATAACCGCATATTCCACTATAATAGCACGCTGCAGCATTGCAACGATCAAGTACTAATCGGAATAAAAAACCTTATTAATGAGTTAATATTTTGACTATTTTATGCAGTATTATCAGGTATTTAGAAAAAGACCCAAAATCTATGATTTTAGGTCTTATAATATGCGAAACTACTTCTGTGAATTTTTGTGGTCACTTAAGAACTGGTCTAGACCTTTATCAGTTAGTGGGTGACTTACAAGTTGTTTTAGTATTTTAAAAGGCACAGTTGCAACGTCAGCTCCGATCATAGCAGATTGTTTAACGTGATCAGAATGTCTGATTGATGCTGATAAAATTTTAGTCGTAAAACCAAAATTATCATAAACTGTTCTAATTTCTTCAATCAGTTGCATGCCATCTTGTCCAATGTCATCTAGTCTTCCTACGAATGGAGAAATATAAGTAGCTCCATTTTTAGCAGCTAAAAGAGCTTGATTAGCGCTAAAACAAAGAGTTACATTTGTTTTAATTTCATTTTCTGTACACCATTTACACGCCCTAAGACCATCAAGTGTAAGAGGTAATTTAATAACTACATTAGGGTGAATATCTTTAAGATTTTCTAATTCTTTAAGCATTCCTGCATAATCAGTAGAGATAACTTCGGCACTTACTGGGCCATCAATTATTTCAACAATTTCTCTAATAAGAACATCTTGAGATTTACCTGACTTAGCTACTAAGGAAGGGTTTGTGGTAACACCATCAACAAATCCCCAAGTTGCCGCTTCTTTTATTTCATCAATTTCACCAGTATCAATAAAGAATTCCATTGTTAATGCCTCACAGTTTTAGGTTTTAAATTACATATTTTTGATACATAATAGAAGTAATGAAACTTATTGGCCAATGGATTGTCCTTTTACTATTTGCGCAGCTTATAATTACTCCTGTAATTTCTGGAATTCTATCGCCTGATTTACCAGATGAAGGTTTAGTCGAAAAAGATAACAATCATTTTGTCGATAAAGACGTTAATTATCGTTATTTTGACGGTCGCGTTACAGATAAAGATGATCAGGGCAGAATCCTAAAAATTAAAGTTGAAAATGATAATTCTAAGTTTTTTAGAGCGGGCGATGTTGTTTACTTTAGAGTTAATAGAAAATATTCAAACCTTCAGTGTAAAGCTTTTGTAAGACAAGTTGAGCCTTTTTATTTCACCATATTAGTTCAAGATTTTTCAAATTGTTGGAATGGAGATGATTATTTCAGAAGGGGAACAGTATTAAATTTTGAATCTTCTGATTTAGCAACTAGAGTTCACGAAGCAAGTAAATACCGAGAGCTTTTACTTGTGAGAAAAGATGATTTTTTAAAACAATTAAATGAAATCAATAATTTTATCTGGGGCTTTGATCAGCATAAAGTTAAAGAAGCTGCTCTTTATGATAAGCGCATTAATCAAATGCAAATTGAAAAAAGAAAAGCATTAGATAATTTAATTTTGAAAAAAAATGAAAGTCTAACACTTCAAAATGAATTAATGAGAAAGTTAGATTCAATTGATGAATCTCTTAGCTACTATAAAATTGAAAGACAAGAATTACTTATGGATAGATGGAATCATGCTCACAATCAGGCCCTACCTGTTGGTCGAAGACCTCAACCTCTTAAAAAACCATAGCTAAAGCAAAGCCACCATTAAAGAGAACGTGTAACCAAATTGGAAGATCAAGTCGATTTGATTTTATATAAACGTTCGTCCAGTAAAAACTAATTAAGAAGGTATAAACAGTTTGATAGAGAATAAAATGTTTTATTCGAAGATCACTTATAAAAAAATACGGAAATAAATGTGAAAAAGAGAAGATTAAGC
>CAYGTU010000168.1:0-6531 GCA_964352945.1 uncultured Bacteriovoracaceae bacterium | reverse complement strand
TATCAGCCACCTTCAACTTTGAAGGGATGATCGATAGCGCTAATAGCTCTCGTATTTTGGGTGAAGCTGGCGTGATTTGTCGTTTTTGACCCAAGTATTCAGCTTATCTAACTGATAACTAGATATTGATTAAATTTTATTTGATCTAAACACAATCTTTATTTTACACTCAAAGCCATGTTCAAAATAAATGTGTTATTCACCTCTTTGCTTTTTTGCTTTTTTAGCTGTTTTACTTGCGTCTTTAAGGGCATCAAATTTTTGTCTTGATTTAGCTCTTTCAAAAATTTCATTTAGAAAGTTTTCGTTTTTTCTAAAGAACTTTTTAATATGCTTTTCCATGAATGTTTCAATCGCTTTATCTAAATTTAAATCACGAACTAGTTTTCTTTTTGTCTGAGACTCAAATCTTGGATTTGGCATAATAATACCAATTACAAAAGTCATACCTGCTAAAACATCATTATCAACTAAGGCAATCTTCTCTTTTTTAAGAGCTCTTTCAAGCTTTGATTTAACATGATTTATGAATAATCTTTTTATTCTATCATGATGAAATCCACCGTCATATGTAGGGGTCGAATTTACAAAAGAAATAAATCTTTCACGCTCATCACTTTTGCTGTTGAGACATAATGATAAATGAAGATCAATTTTACCTTTAAACTTACCTTTCTTGTTTTCACCAGTAAAAATGTAAACATCATCAGCGTAAAGCTGTGCATTTTTACTATCAATCATTTGAGCTAATTCAAGTAATCCCTTTTTAAAAAGATATGATTCACCGTTGAAGTTAAATTTTAAGCCTGGATTATTAAAAGCTAAATCAATAATTCTTTTTCTAAGTAGTTCTTCATCAATTGTATTATTTTTATAAACTTCTTTTGCTAGAACAACTTCAATAGAAACACCACTGGCCCCTGTAAAAGATTTTGGTTTCGTATGTGATCTCTTGAGAGCTCCGTCTAAAAACTTATAAGTTTGCTCTTTTTTACTATTATAATGCTTAACTGTTACATTAAATATATCTGAAGTAAGGCATGTAGCACTTGCCCCTAGGCCATTTTGTCCGAGGGTTCTATTGAGATAACCTTTGCTATCTACTTCTTCATCCTTAAATTTAGAACCTGTTCTAAATTCAGTATAAACTTGAGGAACTTTATTAACTGGAAAACCAATTCCATTATCTGTAATAACTACTGTTTTATCGTCTTTAGTTTTTACATCAACTTCAGTTACGTGTCCTCTGTAAAACTCATCGATACAGTTATCTAAAATTTCTTCAATCGCTTTTGATTTTGCTTGGTGAAATTTAACCGTTTTGAATTGGATTTTTCCATTTTTATAAATATATGTATCTAAATCTTCTGTATCATTTGATCCAAAAACTAAAGTTACTCTATTTCGACAATGCCATCTCTGATCTTTTGCTTCAATTTCAGCTTCTTTGATCTTTTTATCTTTTCTTTCAACTTTTTTAACGGCCATATTTACCCCAAAATTTGGTAGCTAACGCAACAAGTCGCGTATTAATCCATATATTTACCAATTATCAGGGTATTAGCAACTTTGTTCTATGAAAAGATGCATAGCGAAAGTAATTTTCTTTTTTGCCGATTTTTCCTACAGAGAAATTAAAGATATTATTAACTTATGCTATCGATTAGAAAATTAATAATTATTTTTAACCTCTGTTTTTTTACCATAAATATCTCCGCTTTTGGCAAAAATATTAAAAGTTATTCAATTGATGAACTAAACAAAAATACCATAAAAGAATATCTTCCCTCAGCAAAAGAGCTTAGCCCAACTCAAATAAAATACATCCTAGATGGTAAAACTATCGCTAATTCCGCTTCAAACTCTCCGTCTGAGAACCAACAAAACTTAGATTTTTATATTAGTAAACTTCATCCTCTTAAGTGTGAAAGTGCCTTACTAAAACTTTCAACCTATGAAAAATATAAAACCTATATTGGTGTCATCAATGAATCAAAATATGATGATAAAAAAAATGAGGTATACTTCTTATTAAAATCTCCCTTACTTCCCTATAACATGCATTTAAAATTTCAGATTCCGCGAATTAAAGAAGTTGGTTTATATCCCTTTGTATTCAAAGATGGGATTTTTGCCAATTTAAGAGGAAATATTCTTGCTTTGAATTTTAATGATAAATGCCTTATATATTCTCAAGCTTCTTGGGAGGGAACTCACACAAAAATCCCTAGCTTTGTTATAGAAGTATTTTCTGAAACACTCTCCAAGCTCACCATGGAAAAAATATTTAGAGCAACAAGTATATAAATTTATCCCCATAGCAGTGCATCTTGTTTTATGGCTTTTAATCCGTAAATTATGCTAGTGGAAGTAAAACAGATCAACTCGAAAGATACATATCAAATTAGGCAAATGGTTTTAAGGCCTAAGGGATCAATCAAAGATTGCCATTTTCTAGGCGATAATGATGAGTTAACCTTTCATCTAGGTGCCTTCATTGAAAAAAAACTCGTAAGCATAGCTTCTTTTTATTTTGAAAAAACAGATCTTTTACCTGCACACGAAAATCAATTTAGACTTAGAGGTATGGCAACAGTTGAAGAGTATAGAGGCCATGGATTTAGTTCTAAACTTCTTCAAACTGCCTTTAAAAATATTAAGCAAAATTCTTGTACTGTATTATGGTGCAACGCCAGAGTTAGTGCCAGAGGATTTTACGAAAAAGTAGGTTTTAACACTATTGGTGAAGTTTTTGAGATACCTGAAATTGGACCTCACATCGTAATGTTTAAAGAGATATAAATGGCTTATTAAGCCTTACTGGATGCTGGCAAAGTAAATCATCCGTTGGCTCGTTAACTAATTTAATTTTATTCTGGGTACAAGACTTTATATTCTTAAATTTCTTTACTGGTATACAACTTAAGCGTGAGACATTTTTTAAAATATCTTCTTTTCTGTCAGATAAACATTTTGATTGAGCCGATTTGTCAGCGCATACCCAATGCTTATCATTGCAGTCATAAATGAGATATTCCCCTGCATAATACCTCTCTGAGTATTGCCTATTATCTAAAATATCTGCCATGGCAGAAAATGATAATAACAATAAGAAATATTTCATGGAAAAGACTCCAATTTTAGTATATTCTATCTGCTAATCGGAAAAGCAGGCTAAACTCTTAAATCTAGGTTAATTATGAATACGCTAATGTTTGATAGAATTAAAACTGAGCTATCGGCTCAGCTAATATCAGCAATTGATCTTATTGCTAAAGAAAAAAGCATTGAGCATGGACTTAATCAACAAGCAATTTACAATCAAATAAGCTTAGCTCCCAACTTTAGCATGGGTCATCTTTGCTTTGGAGCCTTTCAATTAGCAAAGCCCTTTAAATCTAATCCTAATGCTATGGCAATTGAGATTGCAAATAACCTTAAGACTTCATCATTTATTGAGCAGGCAGAGGCTACTGGCCCTTACGTTAATTTTAAATTGAACTATAAGACTGTGGGTGATGAAGTAATTGCTAAAATTATAGATGGTAGTTATTTTAAGCATAAGCTAACTGAAAATACTCCCAAGACTATGGTGGAATACAGTCAACCAAATACACATAAAGAAATGCATGTAGGACATATGAGAAATCTTTGTCTGGGTAATTCTGTAATCAAAATGCTTCAGTATGCTGGTTTTGAGGTTATCTCTAGTACTTATCCAGGTGATGTTGGTACGCATGTAGCGAAATGTCTTTGGTATCTCACCCATCATGTTAAAGAATCTGACTGGCCTAAAACAGAGAAAGGAAAGTGGCTCGGTAAACTCTATTCGACTGCTAATAATTTACTAGAGGATCAACTAGGAACAGATAAAGAAGAACAAAATAGAAAAGAGCTTACTGAAGTTTTAAGACAAATTCATAGTGGTTCTGGCAGATACTTTGATCTTTGGAAAGAAACAAGACAATGGTCTATAGATTTAATGAAAGAGATGTATAAATGGTCTCATGTTGAATTTGATCATTGGTATTTTGAAAGTATGGTCGATGCTGACAGTATCAAACTAGTAAAAGAATATTTAGAAAAAGGAATATTTAAAGAAGATCAAGGAGCAGTTGGAATTGATCTTGATGAATATAAATTAGGATTTTGCCTACTTTTAAAATCTGACGGTAATGGACTCTATTCCACAAAAGACTTAGAGCTAGCTCGTATTAAATTTGAAGACTTTAATATTGAAACAAATATTTATATTGTGGATTCAAGACAAGAGAGACATTTTAAACAAGTTTTTAAAACGCTTGAATTAATGGGCTTTGAAAATGCAAAGAATTGTTATCACTTAAAATATGAATTTGTTGAACTTCCTGATGGTGCCATGAGTTCACGTAAAGGTACTCAAATACCTCTGCAAGATCTAATAGATCAAATGCAAGAGCATATTAAAACTGAATATTTAGCAAAATATATAGGTGATTGGTCTCAAGATGAAATCAACGAAACGGCTCATATTGTAGCAGAAGGTGCAATAAAATATGGTATGACTTGTATGGATAATAATAAAAAAATTGTTTTTGACATGAAAGAATGGCTAAAACTGGATGGAGAAAGTGGACCTTATATTCAGTATGTATACGCCAGAATCCAATCAATTTTAAATAAATTAGAACTTAAAGATAAAGCTGACTTTTCATTGTTAAATACTGATTCTGAGAAAAAATTAATGCTTCATTTGGCGAGTTTTAACTCGATTCTATTAAATGCAGCAGTTAACTATAAAACTAGTAGCTTGTGTAGCTATCTATTTGAACTCTCTAAACTTTTTAATAGCTTTTATGCTGAACACTCTATTTTAAAGGCTGATAATGAACAATTAATAGCGGCCAGATGGAGCCTAGCTAAAGCGGTTGCAGAGACCATCTCTCAAGGATTGTCCCTTTTAGGCATAAAGGCCCCTTCAAAAATGTAATAAATTGTCCATTTTTTCTTAAATCTCTGTAATTATTACAATGCCAATTGTGACAAATTTAGGACTATGTTTAAATATCTTGTTTCAAATTAACTTATTTATTAGGGAGTATTTAATGAAAACAAGATTTCTTGCCTTAGCTTTAACATCTATGACTTTAATTAGCTGTGGTAAAACTAGTAGTCAAAATAGAAAAATCAAACCAATACGACCTAATGTAACTAAAGATGTAAACTGCAGTATTAGTGATGAAAATGCACAAAAACAAAGCGAAGAAAAAAGAGCGAGTTTAATATCCTCTTTAAGAGACGCTAATAAAAATTTAGCTTCAAAAATATATATCGCAGCTGAATTATTCAAAACATTTGATTCTAGTTTATGGCTTGAAACATGTCATAATGACGCAAAATATAGAGATGCTATGCTTGGTGAAACTGGCAAAGAATTCTTTACTAATCTTCATATACTTTCTGATGAAGTGAATCAAATCATAGCTGAAAAAGCCAACAAAAAAATATTTAGAAAAAAAGAAAAGGCGATTAGAATTGCAACTGAACAAATATTAAATCCACTAGCTGCTGCTAGTGCACATCTCAATGGAAATTGTGATGGACAATTATGCTTAGATGAAAAAGAAAATAAAGTAGCTCAAATTTTAGCAATCTCAGCTACAATGCATCTAACAAAAGAATCATCAACAACATTAGAAGATGGTCTAAGTATTATCAAGCCAAGTTATTTAACATTATTAACTTCTACTAAATATAAAGATACTGAAAGTAACCAGTTATCTGCATTAGAAGAAGAAATCGCTATGAATCTTGAGACAACAACAATTGAACTTCTCTTGGAAGCTAGGGTAAACACCCTTTTAACAATTGTATTAAAAGAAATTAGTGATTCCGCTAATATCCATTTAATTGATGAAAATTCAGCACAGGCTATCTTAACAAATAAAACTGAGTTAAAAGAACTAAAGAATGGTTCAAGTTTTGAAAAAGCAGATGTAGAAACTAAAATAAAAATAAATACATTACTTTCAAAGACGACAAGTTTAATTGAATTTATTAAAGAAAATAGGATTGCATTAACAATCGAAAGTGAAATTTCTGAAGTAATAAAAAACTTAGAATTAGATGAATCAAATGAAGATACTCATTATGATCATTTTAGATTGGAAATGAATTTCCTAAAAACACTTATTACTGGAGAAGGAGATATATCTATTGATCCGCCAAGTGAAGAACCGACAAATAATGATACACCAACAAATGATGACGGTGGAAAAACATCGGATGAGCCTTCTACTGGTGATACTACTGTTACTACTCCAACAAGATCTGAAAAGAGAGCAATCAAAAAAGCAGAAAGAACTGAAAAAAGAGAAGCAAGAAGAGAAAAAAGAGAAGATAGACGAGAAGAAAGAACTGCTAAAAGAGAGCAGAGAAAAGCAGATAGAGCAGCTAAAAAAGATATGTCTGATGAAGAAAAAGATGAATTAAAAGAACAGAGAAAAGCAGAGAAAAAAGAAGAAAGAGAAATAAAAAAAGAAGAAAGAAAAG
>CAYGTU010000167.1:0-6569 GCA_964352945.1 uncultured Bacteriovoracaceae bacterium | reverse complement strand
ACTTACTAATACACGCTGATCCACGTCCTTTTTTAAATTCAGAAGCAAATAAATTGAGTGAAGTAATTAATAAAAGACTAAGGATCCTCACGATCTAACTCCTCTAAAATCTTTAATTCTTCTTTTTTTCTTTCTTGATATTTCTTAAGTGTATTCATAATCTCAGCTTTCTTCTCATCTGATAACGCTTGCCCTCCACTTGAATCAACAACATTATCATTAACATCAACATTTTTGTTATTCATATCTTCTGTTTTTAGTTGTGTCTTTTGAGGAACAGATTTTTCTTGTTCTAGTTTTTTGATTCTTTCTTCCAGTGATTTCAACTTTTGCAAAATAAGAGTATCATCGGCATGAGTTAACACTGAGCTAAACAATATAATTAATAAGTATTTCATTTTAAACCTCGTTTTTTAGAACAATTCTATCTATAAATTTTTCGACTAAAATATTTGATTCTGGTGTGTCAAAGATATTAGAAATTATTTTATTATAATGATCATCATTTTCAGTATACTGATCTTTATATACTCCTAATCGATGCACAAGAATTTTCCTATTCACTTCAGGATGAAATTGGAATGCCCAGAAGGGAGCATCTTTTATTTTAAAAGCATGAAGGCATTTATCTGTATATGCCAAAAGTTCGCAATCTTCAGGTAGGGTTATAGCTTTTTCTTTGTGTACTGATACGGCCTTGAATTTCTCAATTGTATCAAAGAATAGTTCATCCTTTTTAGCTTGAGCTGTTAAAGCTATATCAGGAGTACCCATTTCAAAATCAACTTCATCTTTTAAAATTTCTCCACCGAGAGCAATCACGGCCAATTGAAATCCAAAGCAAGACGCAAAGACTGGAATTTTTTTGTTTCTACAGAATTTTAATAATTCAATACTTGGTTGAACAAAAGTATATTTATCAGGTTCAAGTACTGATGCTTCACTTGCTCCTCCAACAAAAAGAGCGTCAAAATTATCAATAATATTTGATGTAAATTTAGGTTGCTCAAAAACATTATGAATAATAATTTGATCTTTAGCTAGATTCCCATAGTTTCTAAATGCTTCAATTTCATCACGAGCAACTTCCTGATCTTGCCTTATTTGTAATAAAAGAATTTTTAGTTCATTTCGTTTCTTAGTCATTAATAGCTATTTGGAAAAAATTTGTACTTCTAAATTGTAACAAAGTTCTGTTCATTATTATAGGTAAGGAAAACAAAATGACTTACTGCATTTATTATTCACCAATACAGGCTTTACTTGCAAGACCAGAGTAATCCTTAATTGGTTCTAAACCAATTTCGGCCCTAATTTTATCTAAATTTTTTTCGTCCTCAACCGGGTAGTAGTTCCAGAACTGCCCTTCGCAATGACCTTGCGTACCATAGCGTTGTAATTCTCTTTTACTGGGATCATTAAACGACAGTTTTAATCTATCATAGAGAAAAGCATAATTTTTGGGGTCTGTTTCTTTATGAAATCTTAATACATTTAATTGTTCTAAAATGAATTTTTGAAATTTAACATCGTGATCTGCATGTTGAACAATAATCCAAGCATGTTTTTCTGCTTCTTCACCAAATTCTGATATTTTAATCCAGCCATAAACTTTTAAAAGTTGTTTTAACTCATTCGCATTTTCTAGATCAATATTATTAAAGCGAGAAGTATATTCATTCCAGAAATATTTTTTCTCTCCCTCAGAATACCCTGCTGTAGCAGGTCTTGTCCCAAATCTCCTTGCATATTGATCAACCATAAACATGAATTTTAACTTCTTTTTAACCCATTCTTTGTCTGTAACATCGGGTTTAACTTTGTAAAATTCTTCTTTTCGATCTTTTATCATTTTATCAAAAGCAGCAAGATCATTATCAACTTTTTTAAACGTTGATTTTTTCTTTTCGCAAGAAATAAGGATTGTAAAAATCACTAAAAATGTAGCTAAAGTTCTATTTTTCATAATGTTTAGTTTCTTTATAATTTTATCCATTATAGAATAACTTATGTTAAAAAAAATTAAAAGTATTGGAATTTTTATTAGTGGATTATTGGCCCTAATTTATCTCTTGAACCCTACTGCTGGGCTGATCGAATTGATCCCTGACAATACTCCTTTTATTGGAAATTTAGACGAAGCTAGTGCAATGCTTTTGTTAATAGCCTGTCTCAGACATTTTGGAATTGATATAACAAAATTTTTTAATAAAGGTAAAATTGATTCTAAATAATGCAATTATATATGGCCAGAAAATGAAAATAACTACCTAGTAAAACAAATAAATGCCAAATAGTGTGGGCGAAATTTATTTTATGATTAAAATAAAATATCAAACCTGTGAAATAAGCCACTCCACCTAAAAGTATATAAATAATTCCTTCTTGAGAAATCTCAGCTAGAGCATATTTATAAGTAAAAACAATCGTACCACCCATTAAAATATATACTGTAGCAGAAATATAATCATGGACTTTAATGGGTAATATTCTTACAACAATTCCAAATACTGCTGTCATCCAAACAACAGTTGAAAGAGCAATACCAATATTTTCTCTAAAATTTACTAGAGTAAAAGGCATGTATTGACCGGCTATAAAAAGATATATACCTATCTGATCCATAGCATGAAATTTTCTCTTTAATGATCCTTCAGTTGAAAAATGGTAAATTGTTGAAGATGAATATAAGAAAATAGCGCAAGTGATATAAATACAATAACTAAGTGTTTTATATTCTATGTTTTCTGACATTGATTTATTTAATAAGAAATACGATGCAATGAAGGCTAAAACAACACCTAACCCATGAGTTATTGAATTTGCAAATTCTTCCATAGGTGTTTGCCCAAAACTATTTTCAAGGGATCTATCTTTATAAATACTCATACTCATCCGCAAGTTTTCTTTAAATCTGGACAATAATCTAATTTAAAATTTGATTTTAAAAAAGCATCGTTTTGTCTTTTTATAATAAAATTTCCATGACCTTTCTTAGAATCAAGATCATCAAAATGAATTCCAAATTGCTTTGGTGTTTCACATTTACTTTCAAAGGGACAAAAACTAAATGCAGCTGCTTTAGTATCATTCATAATATAACTAGAGTTTGTAACTGGAACTTCTGGAAATTTATTCCACCAATTAATAGCAACTTTCGGGTAAGTTTTACTAATTTTTTTACAATCTATTTTTTTCTCAAAAAATGAAATAATCTTTGAAGGAATTTTATCTGGAGAACAACCATTTTGAATATAGGCATATTTAAATGTATCCTGTGAGTAAATGCTCACAGAAAAAATTAGAATCAATAGAATTTTCATTATATGATTATTTCACAGGCTTTTTTAAAAGCCTAGTCCTGATAAAAGGAATTATATCAATTTAGCAATATAATATTCATCTTCAAATGAATTTTTGATAAAAGCCGCATTTTTCCGAGTTCCTTCAATGAGATAACCACATTTTTTATAAAAATTAACGGCCCTTAAATTATTTGCTCTTACTTCTGCTTCAATTCTTTTAACACCCGAAGCTAGTGCAAAAAATTCCATTTCCTGCATCATTAATTTGGCTAAATTACTTCCCCAATACTCTTGAATTATCATGAGGCCAAATCTAGCGTTATGCCTAATAATTGAATTTGCTTGAGATTGAATTGCTAAATTACATTGCCCGATCATTTTATTTTTTACAAATGCACCTAATCTTAAGACTTGAGGATCAAACTCTCTACTTTTCCATTCTGCTCCTATTTCTTTTTCACTAGGATGAATACCTACCCTTTGGTTTGTTCCAAAAGACTCGCTTGCAATTGCTTGTTGAAAGAGAATAAATAAATGAGAATCCGTTTCAGCACAATTTTTAAGAAAAACTTCCCTACCATCATTAAGCTTAAATTCTCTTTTAAAATAACGGGCCATACAAATCCTAAAAGAAGAGGAGAGCTATCACTCTCCTCCCAAATAAATTAATCTTTTTTGTCAAAATAATCTGCTAGATGCTTTAAAAATTTCGCAATTTTTCCTGATTCAAATGTTGAACACGAACATCCACAACAATTACTTTTATTTTCCGTTTTTTCACTCATAATTTCTCCTAACAGCATCCACTTTGGGAATGCTTTTCAATTTTATCAGCGAGATCTCGTAAAGCTTTGGCAATTTCCTTGCCGTCGACAGAATAAAAGACTTCTTTCCCTTTTTTCTCGGCCGAGAGCACTCCTGCTTTTTTCAAGGTGGACAAATGCCTTGAAACAACAGACAGATCAACATTACAACAAGAGGATACTTCATTCACATTTACTTTAGTCCTACATTTGCAAAGGTGATTAAAGATACTCATTCTGTTTGGTTCTGCTAGTGCTTTAAAAAATTGAGATAGATCGAATTTCTTCATACTCTATAATTGCATGAAGATGCAAGTAATGCAAGTAATACTTGCGCCAATATGCAAATAATTAACAAAATCGAAGACTTAAAAAATTCACATAAAATTGACACAAACTTAGCATATTCTTCTTTCTTGCAAGGTAATGTTACTTCAGACATTAACCATAGGAGGTTTTAGTCGTAAATAAAAATTAATTTCTCTCTTTCTTTTAACCTGTTGTCTAGGCAGTGAAAGCTAAAAAGACAATCTCTCTCTCATGTATAATCATTGCCCCATTCATTTGGGGCATGATTTTCATCTTCTTTTTACTTTTTCAACTTACTTAGCTAAAATCAGATAAATGAAAAAAATTGTTATTTTGTTTATAATTCCATTTGTTGTAATAGCAAATGAACTCCCCCTTTGGGAATTTGGTATGGCCGGTGGATATGCCGATGTTCCTCATTATCCTTCTGCAAATCAATCAAAAGAGAGATTTTTATTTATTCCAGTTTTCTTTTATCGTGGAAAAATTTTTAGATCAGATCAAAATGATGGACTTAGAGCAAGACTTTCTACAAATGAAAAATTTCAATTAGATTTAAGTTATGGAGGATCATTTCCCGCAAATTCGGAAGGAAATGATGCTCGAAAAGGAATGGAAGATTTAGATTGGACTTTTGAAGTTGGGCCAAGATTTTCTTACAATTTTATTGAAAACGACAAAATCAGAACAAGATTATTAGCAGCAATTAGACCAGCTGTAACAACAGACTTTTCCCATACACAACTCAGAGGCTATAGGAGTGTAATCTCTTTTAATCATCAAAATAACGAATTTATCAAAAAAAATTGGAACTCCAGTTTTTCAATCAGTACCACATTTCTTACGGAAGAACTTTCGGACTATTTTTTTGAAGTAACAAAAAAGGATGTCTCCCCTGGAAGACAATTATATAATGCAAAGGGTGGGTATTTTAGTATAGGAGTCTCTGGTACATTAATATTGAATTATGATAAGAAAAATTTCGTTGCCGGACTCTCCTACGTTAATTACAATGATTCAGTTATTGAAGATAGCCCTCTTTATAGAAATAAATCTAATACAGTGCTCTTCATTGCAATGAACTGGTTCTTCTATGAATCAGAGAAAAAAGGATTCAACTAATGAAAGCTATTCTATTTATTTTATTTCTAATTACTATTTCTTGCCAATCATCAAATGAGTCAACTTCAAAAGTTCCTGATGCCACAGTAGAAACAAGAAAGGAAGGTTGTATGTGTATGGAAGTTTGGGAGCCCGTTTGTGGAGAAAATGGAAAAACTTATGGCAATTCTTGTGAAGCTGACTGTAATAATATAAAGGTTGCTAAGTCCGGTGAATGTTAAACCTGTCTCTTTAGTCTACAGTCTTTCATAATCTATCAACCCAGGTTGCCTAAGTCATTGATTTCGCATAGCCTTTTTGGCATTTTCTTTGCTTATACAGAGGTAGGGAGAATTAATATGAAAACAATTATCATTTCAATTTTACTACTTTGTTCATCAGTTTGGGCCCAGACATCAGAAATTAATCTAGGTGTAATTAATCTATTTTCTAAGAAAAATGATATTGCTACATTTGAAATTTCTCCAGAATATTTTGGAAAAATTAAAATTAGCTATGAATTAAGATTTAGAACGTATAAATGCCTACACTTTAGCGTAAATACAGTAAACGGAGAATTTGGATGTCTGTTTGGTGAATATGTTTCAAACTCTAAAACTAAATCACTTCTTTTAAATATTGCTGATTCAACGACAAAAACCGAATTAACAACTCAAAAACTAAAATTAGTTGTTTCTAGAGTGGGTTCTCAGGGGCAAATGGTAAATTATGATCTTTCAATCATTGAAGGTGCTCATGATAATATAATTGAAAAACACCGTTTTGCTATTATAGGTACAAAATTTATCATCAAAAAAATTGATCATTTAGATGCAAGCATCGTTGAAGGTGGAGATCTTAAATCTGAATTAAATGATGGGGATGATTTTAAAGATGAAGAAGTTCAAACTGCTAAAGAGAACTAGCTGTTGTTTTTCTCGTTAAAATAAAACATACCACCAATGCTAAACTCACTGCTATGATCATTTTATAGATGAGAGTCAATTTAAAAACTAATAAAGAAAAAATATAAAATAAAACAATCATAGAG
>CAYGTU010000166.1:0-6583 GCA_964352945.1 uncultured Bacteriovoracaceae bacterium | reverse complement strand
GCTTCAACAACAGGTGCTTGAGTATTAGTATCAACAGGAGCTAATACTTGCCCATATGCTGTGTTTAAAAGTATTAATAATATAAAAAATCTAAACATATTTACCTTATTTCTTTTTTCTTACTCTTCTTTTTCTAGTTCTTCTTTTCTTTCTCTTCTTTCTCTTTTTCGTTTTCTTTATTTTTTTGCCTTTTACAGTACCGTCTTTTTGAATAATAAATTTTGTATTAAACTTTTCATCACCTACAATATTATTACCTTGAATAATATAATATCTATCTTGATATGGTATGAGAATTTTATCATCCATCTTAATGATATGTTCAACCTTCTCTAAATCAGTCATTATTTTAAAACTAAAATCAGATAGTTTTAAAGCGACAGCTTCACTTACTCGATAATTGATATCAAGGTTTTCAGAAAGTGTTTTTACAAAAAAGATTGCATTAGAATCCTGATCACAGACGATATTGCCGAGATCGTTATAAGCAGAAGAATAAATATTATTAATTTTAAGTTCAGGTTTTGAAATATCGAGCATATATATATTACTTGATACGTTAGTGTCTCCGTAGCTAAACTCACCTATAATTACATTGTTGCCCATCTGACACATTTCTAATTTTGTTCCAGGCTGCTTTGTCTTTAATAGGGGTTTAATCCCTTTTCCAATATCGTAAAGTAAAATTGCTGCATACCCGGATTTATTAAGATCAGTATAGAGAAACTTATCATTACTGATTACGGCCCGACTTGGAATAAAAAAAGAATTTAAGGTATTTCGTAATTTTATATTATGAAAGTTTTTTTGATCTTTTGTATTAACAAAAGTTATTTGCCTGCTTTTCATATTATAGTAACTGGCCCACTGATCACCTAAATGTAATCCGGGTTCACTACCATAACCAATGATTGTAGGTTTATTTTCACCATACTCAAAAAGTAGAATCTTATTTTGTTTTTTGAAATTGAGATCAGTGTGGTAATCACTCACGGCTTCAGCGACAAAATATTTTTTATCATTAGAACTATATACAAAATAGTTTGTACCAGGTTGGTCTTTGTAAATTAAATGACTCTTGTAGTTTTTAGAAAGTAATAGTTCACCTTTTGAAGTAACAAAAATGGTAAAAACTCCATCCTTTGCTACGTATCTTAAGTCATCAATATTGGTTTTAGTCTTTAAAATAGGTAAGCGAGTGAGTGCAAAACTAGAAAAAGAAAATAAAAATAATAGAGTGATTCTAATATACAGCATAGAGACTCCATCGTTTTTGTGGGTGGTGTACTTGATATGCTTTCACTGCAGAAAATAAAAAGTTCCAGTCTACTATTCTTGGAGCATGAACATCATCAATTGCAGTTCTAATAATAAGAGAAGTTTTATCTTGATCAACAATATGTCCATCAATTATAAAAGGCAATGGAACACATTTAGAAAATGCTCCCTTTTTAAAAAATGATGGTAATAGATCTTCAGCACAACCAATACCATGAACTACAGCTAAAGCATTCTGTTTAAGATAGTAGAGAAGTAGATTTAAGTTAGTTACAGATTTACTGCGTTTTTTTAATTCTCTAGTGAAAAGTGCATGCTGGTTATAGTTCGTATTTTTATAGGAGTTTTCAAAATAATCAAATTTTAAATTTGATTTAGATTTTATATTAGTTACTTCTCTTGAATTAAGCATTATTTCTTGCTGGCAATCAGTTGCGGTACATGACACTGGGTCATAAACCAAAAAACATCCAGACTTAAATTTTAATACATTCGTATTGTAGACACCTTTTTGAACTTCTTTACAGATTAAAGAGGGATCAAATCCTCGAGTGTTTTCTAAGATTGTTTTAATTGTTTTTTCTACGGAGTAAGGCGAGTTTGGATAGACTCCAAATAAACTAGGTAAGCATTTATCTTCAAGGTTAGCAGGTTGTTTATAACATAAGCCCACATCCCAAGCACTGTCGTTGTCATACTTTAAATTAAACTCGGCAAAAGTTTTAGCAGATTCAAGTGAACATAGACCATCAAATGCGAGGGAATTATCATTATTAAAATGTTTTAAAAGTCTTGCAATATTAACAACGCCTTCATTTCCTGTAAGACCTGGGCAGTCCTTATAGTTTGTTCTAAGTCTAGAGAAGTTTAGAAAACGAGATATTTTTGAACAACTAGGTTTTGGTGATAAAGATCCATACCGTGGGTTAATAAAGTGACATAGTTCGGGATTCTCGTTCATTTTTTGAATACAAAGATCTCGTCCATTTTTATCAAAGTTATTCTTATTTAAAATATCCTTACAAGCAAATTCAATATAAGGGTGATTAATTTCACCGGATTGAATTTTTGACCAAAAATTAGCATTGAAAAATGAATTACAAAATACTTTTGGAGCATTTAAATCTTTGCAGATTTTTCTAATATAGCCTTGTTGTTGTTGAGTAATAAGTTTGTTGTATTTTTCAGTATTGCTTAAAAGCTCTGCTAGAGTTTTTCTGGTATCCAGACTGTTTGTATTGGCAAAAGCGGATTGAGATTTAATTTTCTCAAGATTATCGATATCTTTCTGTATTTTACATAAATAGGGCATTTCAGCCAGGGTATTTAACTGTCCGTGAAGATCAAGGCACATGTCATAGCTTACGGGAGTTACAAGGGGTAGCTGAGGAAGAATTTTAACAATATTTTCAGGAGCTAAATCTTGTTGGATGATTTTTGAGTAATTACAATTAGTGGCCAGGGCATTTTCGAGAAGATCACTTTTTGAGATAATTGAAGTAATGCTTGAATTTTTCTGATCGGGGTAGTTTATCAGAAATTCATTTTCATCAGAAATAGATGAAAGAAGTTGGTTGTTAATGATAAGATCATAAAAAGAACAGGGATCATTGACTATTAAATTTGAAAATTTAGTCGAAGACTTTAATAGCATGTTGATAAAAAATTCAGGATCATATTTCATTTCTTGAAATTTTTTAGAATCAATTTTGATTCTTTCTTTTTCTTTAACTCTATTAGTTTTTAATTTTACTGATTTTTCATTTTGATCAACGATTTCTTTATAAGTATCGTAAAGTCCTGGGTGATCAAATTTGAATTTTTTTTCTTTTGTTTCTTTTTTGGCTGCTGAATCTTTAGGATCAGCTTTGATAGCATCCTTGGCCCTAATGAATGAATCGTCTTCGGCTGCTGCAAATAAATAATTAGGGGTAATAAGAAAAATTACCCCCAATAAAAAATTAATCAAGAACCGACTTTGCAAGTATTTGTGCAATGTCTTCTACCTCTAAATTTTCAGTTTTTTCATGTAGCCCTTTGCCTGATTTAAAATTAATCATACAAAATGAACATGAAGTAGCTAATTTGGGTGCATTTGTTTCTGCAATATGTTCTAAACGGTTTTTAACAGGATCGAATCCTTCAGGGAGTTCGTACCACATATTTCCACCGCCCATTCCGCAGCATTGAGCTTTATCTTTATTTTTTTCCATTTCAGTAACTTTAAGTCCTGGAATAGAATTTAAAATTGCTCTTGGAGCATCATATTCTCCATGGTGTCGACCTAAGTAACATGGGTCATGATAAGAAACAGTTTCGCTAGATTGCTTGTTTGGAACTAATTTGCCAGCTTTTACAAGATCAGCAAGCAATTCAGTGTGGTGAATTGTTTCAAATTTTCCATCTTCAAACTTGGCATATTCTTTTCCAATCGTGTGAAGGCAGTGTGGGCAATGAGTAACAACTTTATCAAATTCATACTGATTCATATTTGCAATATTTTCAATCGCAACTTCAAAGAAAGAGTATTCATCACCAAAACGTCTGATCGGGTCACCGTTACATTTTTCAGTTTTTCCCATTACGGCAAAATTAACACCAGCTTTTTTAAGTAGCTTAACTGTATCTTGAACAACTTTTTGATTTGAATCATCATATGATCCCGCACATCCAACATAATATAAGTAATCTACTTTTTTTCCAGATTCGATAACAGGAACATCAAGGCCGTCTGCCCATTTAAACCTGTCGTCTTGAGTTATACCCCAAGGATTACCATTAATTTTAATTTTATTAACAGCGTCAGCTGCTGAAGGTGGAATTTCACCAAGTGTTAAAGCTTTGTATCTTTTTAAATTTAAAATAATATCTACATGCTCAATATTAGCAGGACACTCTTCCATACAAGCACCACAAGTAGTACATGCATCTAATTCAGAAGATGAGTATATAGCATTTTCCCAGAAATCTTGATCCTCTCCTGGCTTAGAGTTGGCAAGATCTCTTGCTTTGGTAACAATAGTTTTTGGGTTAAGCGGTTTGTCAGCTAAGTTAGCCGGACAAACTTGAGTACATCTTCCGCATTCTACACATGAAAGTAGGTCTAATTTATTTTTAGAAGTCATTTCACTTAATTTACCTAAACCAAAAGTTTCAGCGCTTTCATCTTCAAAGTTCATCGGATTTAAAACAGCACCTCTTCTTTTTGGGGTCACAAGTGCTGATAGTGGTATAGCAAATAAATGGAAGAATTTTGTATGACCGATAGATGCAATGAAGGCCATTGTGTTTAACATGTGAATCATCCAAGTAGCACGGTAAATAGTATTAAGAGATTCTTCAGTTAGATTAAATATCCCAAATAATTTTGCAATTACCCAACCAACAGGAGCCCAAACTTGTTCGCCTGGAGGCATTCCTGTTCCAAGAATTCTAAAACCTTCTAAAACAAATCCTAAAATAACTAAAAGGAAAATCATGGCATACATAAATTTTTCATTATTTGGTTTTGTTGCTTCAAGAAATTTTGGTTTAACGATATATCTTCTATAGTAGGCAATTGCTAAACCAATAAGAATTGCAACACCTGAAATATCAGCTAAAAAAGAAATAACAATATAAGTTGTGCCTTGAAAAACTTTAAATGGGGTATCAGTGTGAATTTTTACTAGATCTGTAGCAATAAATAAAATCCAAAATCCATAAAAAATTAGACTATGAAAAACGCCAACGAGTTTATCTCTTTTAACTTTTCCTTGGAAAAAAATAGTTTTAAAGAAATTTCCAAAATGAAGACCATCAGTGATAAGTGACTTTGGGCCATTTGAACCAACTATGAATTTATATTTATTAAAAACACCCCATGCTAGAACAGCGAGTGAAATTATAAATGAAGCATACATAACAACTTTGTAAAAATCAGGTATATTCCAATAAATAAGCCTAGTTGCTTCTGTCATTTTATCCTCCAACCATTGCGCAGCATTATATGGCGCGCTATTCATTTAATATTTATATCTATAATATATAGTGGATATACAGTTTCGTCACGAGTTAAGCCTATGGAATTAATTATAAATATTATTTTAATGTGCGTTGCGCTATGGCTGTTTTCAACGCGATTTATTCAGTTTGGGCCAAGAAAAAGTTTTGTGTATTTTTATGGAATAATTTCTTATCTTTCCTGTTTTCTTATTACTGCTTCACTTATGATAGATCACTTAAACCTATATAACTTAGTTAATTGGAATTTAGTTATTCGACTTTTAGTTTCATTATGCCTATTTAGTTTTCTCTCGATTATATTATGCTTGGTTGATTTTGGTGGAAGTCAAAAACAAGAGCGCGTCGCATCAAGACTTCCTCTCATTGGGCTATTGATAACTCCACTGGTTCAAGTAAGTTATTTTGGCTTTTATGTCGAAGCAGTTTTAATATTAATTTTTTATCTTATTCACTCTAAAAGAGCAGATTTGCAAATGCTTTATAGGCAATATTTTGCATTTTTTATTGTCTCTACACTGTTGAATCTTGTTTTTATTTTTAGTAACAGCAATTTTCTATTAAATAATTTTGCAGCTCTAATTTTACTGTTAATATATGGGAAAGCCGTTAACGATTTAATGGTTAAAGATTTATTTAAACAAAAGGTTAATTTTGAATTATAAAATATTTATTTTACTCTTATTACTCTCATGTTCAGAAGTGTCTAGGTTAGGATTACATGATCACGAGTTTGGAAAAGATCCAGATAAAATCATTTGGCTACAAATTGCTGGGCTTCATGAAGAACAATTAGCAATTTTAAAGTTCAGTTTACCGATTGGAAGGCAGTCGATTGAATTAGAAAAATTTCCCTGCTCAGGGAAACTTTGGAATTATAATTTATATGATATAAGACACAATTCAGAAACTGGTTTTCTAACACAGCTTACAGGTAAGAGTAATATAAAAAATACTTGTGATGATTATTCCCATAAGACTATTTGGAGTTTTTTACAGAACGATGGTTATAGTGTTGGAGTTTTTGAAAACAATCCTTCAGAGGCTCAATCTTTATTAAAATCTAAGACCTGTGGAAATAAAGATTATCTAAAAGACGTTGTGTTTTGGAAATCAGCAATTTTTAAAGTGGAAAATGAGATTGATTTTCACACTTCTATAAATACAGATTATAAGAAAAATCTCATTTATTCCGATTCTGCTTGTAGAAAAAATAAATGTTCTACAAATCTTTCGGAAAATTTAATTTCTACAATTCAATCATTTTCAAAAGATAAAAAAGACTTTGTTTATATTTTTAGAG
>CAYGTU010000165.1:0-6687 GCA_964352945.1 uncultured Bacteriovoracaceae bacterium | reverse complement strand
ATCGTCTGTTGCTACTGCTGCGTCGTCTGTTGTTGGTGTTTCAGAAGCATCATCTGCTGTCGCAACTTTTGCAGCTCTAGCTTGTTTAAGAGCTTGTTCTATTTTCATTTTTTCTTTGTTCTTGTTATCTTTTTTCTTTTTTGTTCCTCCACAAGACGCTAGAAGCGTTAGTGCAAGTACTCCATAAACTAGTTTTTTCATTTTTATCCCCAAAATTTAGATTAATAGACGTGAGAAATTTATATCACAAGATTAACGCGTTGCGATAAAGCAAGGTGCAAGTATGTAAAATTAACAGGGTTTTCGATGACTTATGACTATTTTAAGACATGTCTAACTAATTTTAGTTTATTCTTAAAAGGTGGATAACGTAGCGGAACTTCTACACTTGTTGTCTTTTCTAAGATGGCCTTTTGGTGTGAAAAGCATAAAAAGGAGTGATGGCCATGATAGGAACCTAAACCACTAGCTCCGACTCCACCAAATGGAAGGTAGGGTTCACTAATATGGACAATAGTGTCGTTTACACATCCACCGCCATAACTAAATGTTTCGTTTATTCTTTTAATGAATGCTTTATTTTCACTAAAAGTATAAAAGGCTAATGGCTTTTCAAATTGATGGATAAAATCTTGAAGATCTTCAAATTTTTCCCATGTAAAAACTGGAAGTAATGGTCCGAATATTTCATTTTGCATTATTTCACTTTCAATTGGAGGAGAATCAATTAGGGTAGGCTCAATATATTTTCTTTCGATATCAACTTCTCCACCAATTAAGATTTTATGATTACTTATATAATCTTTTAATCTTTTTGTGTGTTCCTCGTTTATAATTCTTGGATATTCTAAAGAATTTTTAGTATCTCCGTTATAGAATTCTTTAATATTCTTTTCTATTTCCTTTACGAGTTGATCTTTAACTGACGAATGAACGAGTAAATAGTCTGGAGCAATACAAGTTTGTCCGCAATTTAATAATTTTCCCCAGATAATTCTTTTGGCCGAGACTGCGATATTTGCTGAAGAGTCTACAACACACGGGCTTTTACCACCGAGTTCTAGTGTTACATTGCTTAAATGTTCACAAGCTGCTCGCATTACAATTTTTCCAACTCTAGTACTTCCAGTAAAAAATATTTTATCAAATTTCTTTGCTAGTAGCTTTGTAGAAGTTTCTCTTTCTCCTTCAAAGGCATATATATACTTATCGTCAAAAGCCTCATTAATAGCTTCGCGAAGTGCTACTGCTGAATGAGCACTCGTCTCTGCAAGTTTCAGGCTGGCAGTATTTCCTGCACTAATGGCCCCCACTAATGGACCTACTACTAAAAAGATAGGGTAGTTCCATGCACCTATAATTAAAGAGAGACCATAGGGTTCATATACAATTCTATTTTTTGCGGGAAAATTGGCGATTGAACTGGGTCTTGAACTGCCTTTAACCCATTTTTTTAAGTTTTTAATAGCTACAGTTATTTCTTCGTATGTTGGTCCTAAATCTCCCACATAAGCTTCAAATTCCGAACGACCCAAATCTTTTTTTAGGGCTTCAATTATTTTTGTTTCATGTTTTTTTAATGTATTTCTTAATGTTTTAAGAGCAGCTATTCTAAAGTCTATATCCTTAGTCGCTCCTGTAAAAAAAAACTTTTTTTGTTTTTCATAAACACTATCTATAATATCCATTATTCCCTCATATTTTTTTCTATAAAACTTCTAATGATTGTATCACCGTCGGCCTTGGGAGTCTTGTTTGTCTGGTCAAAAACTTTAATTTCAGTTTTATTATTTCTAAAAAATAGTGATTGATAGAATTCTAGGAGGTTTGATTCATTTACTCGTTTATTATTTTTGCCATGAGTAATAAGTGTGGCGCTATTCATTCCTTTAATGTATTGCATTAGTGACTGATTATCGATGCGAAATATAGGGTCAACTATAATATGTACTCTTGGATTTATTTTTGTACTTAAATAACTAGTAGCAAAGACTGCTTTTTCAGATCCAACGATTACAATTTTTTTGGAATCAATTATATTCTTTTTAAGAAGATATGAAAGCGCTTGATGAATTGATATTTGAGAATAGTGCCCGAGGGAGTCATCCTTTGATTCACTATTGCCTTGGCCTGGTAGAGAGAGTGCCGCAACGATATAGCCATTTTTTGTCCAATAATCAAAATTACCATTTTCTAAATTATTTATTGCTCCAGAAAATGAAGGTTCCCTATAGGGGGCATCCATAAAAATAATGAGAGGCATTTTGTCTTCTAGTTTTTGATATCCCCAAAGTAATTCTATTTTACCTCGAGCCTTTGTTTTTATCATTTCTTTATGTAAGGTTACAGACCTTTTTGAATAAAGCTCTGGTTGGGTAGAGCAACTAAAAATTACAAAGAGAATTAGAATTGCTGAAAGATTTATCATACTGTTCATTTAAATAAGTATATAGGAATTACTTCATAATTTCTGCTATTTTTTATTTTATCTCTTGAAGAAAAAGCAAAAGTGGTTGGTTTCGTTTTGAAGAATTTGAATTGATATTCGAGAATAATTTAAATTAAAGTTAGGCTCAAATTCGGGTTGATCTATGAGTTGAATATTAGCATTTTCAAAATAGGCATTTAATTCTTTTAAAGTATTCTTGATGGTAAGATTCATGGATAGAGATTTTGTTTTAAATTCTTCATGTTCATCAGTTTTACCACCAAATAGTAGAGAGTGAAATTGAGATATTATTGTAAGCGAAATGAGAGCATAAAAATCACCAATCTTAAGTGTTATAAAAGAAGTAAGTTCATGTTCGAGAATGGTGCTATTATCTGTACCTAAGATACTTGCTTTAAAGGGAAATTGCTTCTTGTAAGCAAAGAACTTAGTTACCTCAGAAAGATTCCTTTCAATCGTCTGTATCTCTTCTTTAGAGAGATTAATCTTCCGCTTAGTGAGCTCTAACACATTGTTTTTCTTAACCATATAACAATTATACACTAGAAATTGACAATATGCATCGCAATTATTATACCGTATACTGGAGATATTATGAGCAGAACAGAAGACGAATTAAAAGGTGTTACTGGCCTTGGCAGTTCAAGCACAGATTATAGTAATGATTATAACCCAGGATTACTGGAGTCATTTCCAAATAAAAACCCAGCTTCTAGTCAATGGGTAACTTTTGTTTGTACAGAATTTACGTCTTTATGTCCGAAAACAAATCAACCAGATTTTGCAAAAATTTTCATTAACTATATCGCTAGTGATAAAATGGTGGAGTCAAAATCTTTGAAATTATATCTTTTTAGTTTTAGAAATCATGGAGATTTTCACGAAGACTGTGTTCAAAAGATCCTTAATGATTTAGTGGAATTAATGAATCCTAAGTATATTGAAGTCATGGGTGAGTTTACTCCAAGAGGTGGTATTGCTATTTTCCCATTTTCGTCACATGCAAATAATTCAAAAATCTATCAAGATATATATACTCAAAGAATGATTAATTATTCTCCAGGTAAATACTCTATGGAATTAAATCGTCTGTACTAAGCTTCAGGTTTTTTATAAGGGTTAAGCTTGTCTTTGTGTCTAGCTTCTTTTTCTTCTAACTGTCTAAGTTTTTCTGCTTCATATTCAGCTTCTTCAATTTTACGTTTAGCAATCGCTGCCTGCTTTGCCCTTTCTCTATGAAGTTCATCACCTTTTAACTCCTGTAACCGCTTATATTCTGCATCTCTTTTCTCTCTAATTCTTTGGGGAGATTCTTCAAATGCATCAGGATTATTCATAATATAAATTAAGTTGTTAACAACTTGTCTGATATTTTTCTTCTCAAGGTCATCAACACCATTGATTAATGCTTTGTATATATTTGATCGCTGGTAAAAATGATCAGTCGAAGTAATAGGTACAATTGTAATTAATGCTTCTATTGGATCTTCAATTTCAAACACCGTGTAGTAGGGAATATGCTGTTCACTTGAAAAATAAAGGTAGCATTCATTTATTCTAACAATTTTAATTGGGCGAACCATTTTTATCAAAGTTTCAGGATCACGTGAGCTAAAATATACTTTATCTGAAACTTCAATATGCTGGTGTTCAAATCCATGAAGAGATTCTTCCAGAAGTTTACTTTTTTCGATTTCTATTTCTTCTTCTTTTTCTAGTACTTTAATTTTTCTACGGGCCAATTGATCAATAACATCAAATGAAAAGGGATTTTGGTGAACAAGTAATTTAGGGTAGGCTGCATTAGTGGTTACGAGGCTTTTAGTTCCTGGAAAATTGAAAACTAAAATAATAGGTTCGTAGCCCTTTAAAAATTTAATAGCACCCATAAGATTTCTTAAGCTCATAAGACCATTGATATTTAAGCTATCCTCTTCTTCAGGATCCTCAGGAGTTTCGTAGTTAAATGCAATTACATTTGGAAGAAATCGCTGAATGGTTTCAAGTTGACCAACAAGTTGTGATTGAATATTTAAAATGTAAGGTAATTTCTCTAAATCAATATTTTTATCAACGAGTAGGGATAGAGATCTATCAATTAAAAGAAACTTTACTTTTTTTGGATCAACAGAAGTTTTTCTTCTCTCTCTAATCCAATTATTTATCTCGCTTCTAATTCCTTCAATATCTTTCAACCTTTTTTTCTTTTCAACTTTTTTAACTTTAAATCGTAATTCTTCATCACTTATACCTGCATAACGATCATCAGAATATTCTTCAAGATATTCAAATTCTAAATCATAGGAATAACGATGATCAAAATACATATTTGTATCAGAGAAATTTGTAACGAGCATATTCTTATCTGGCATTATATGTTCAAGAAAATGTCCCTCTAAATGAATTCTTTCTCCATTAACTAAAGGAGAATTTGTCTCTATGTGAAATCTAATTTGGTCTATCCAACTAATTCTTAGGTCTTGTGTTATATGGGCTTCCATTTCAGCATCAGCGGTAGCAAATTCGGGCGTATGTATATTTTCAACATCGTGCAAGCTCATGGCATCAAAAGCAACGTCATGTGTTTCTGTGCTTTTGATATGATTTAATCTTGTTCCAATCATTAAAGCTAAGGGAATAGTGCTTTTAAATTCATTTAGTGTGTGAAGTGCCGTGGTAGATAATCTTTTAGTAACACTATCGCGTCTTATATGTTTACAGAGCTTTAGGCAACTCTCTATGCCAATCGAAAAATCGATAAAGATGATATCAATGTCTAGTTTTACTAAATTATAGAAAGTCTCATTAGGATCAAAGCCTCTGTGCAAATCAAGATTGATAAATTCAAATCGTTGATGAGAAAATATCTCTCTGAATGCTTTCTTGATTTTAGACCAATAACCCTTGTCATCTCCAACATAGCAAACATTTATTCTTTTTTCAGACATGCTTAATTATGTCATGAAGAAGGAGGGCGTTCAATCAAATGGACTCTATTTCCGGCAATTTTATCTTTTAATTTCAGAGAGTTAAAGAGATTTTGGGCTTCAATAGGTTGTTAGTACATTTTAACAAAATATAGGGGACCTTATGGGATATTTGCACTATATAATGGTCAATTCTCTCTAAAAGAGGCCCATTTTCTTCGCTTGCTCCATCATTTGAGCCTTTTGCTCTGGAGTCATATTTTCGAATTGTTTTTGGATTTTTGCCAGTTCTTCCGGACTCATTTGATCCATCATTTGGCGAGCTTTCTCTATAGAGTCTTTGTTAATTTCTGGTCTATTAAAAATAATTTTTTCGGTATTCGTTTCAATTTGTATTCCTTGGTCTCTAAGGTGATCAAGAATCTTATTAAGAGAAACATTTTTAGAATCTGCAATTTCATACATCTTTTCAAGTGGGAATTGAACGGATTTATCTGGAAACCCACTTGAAGAGAGATTTTTTTGGATAAGTTCTAAGAAACTTTGTTCGTTATTATTGAGAGACATTTTCTATTAACTCTTCAATAATAAATTCAGCACGGTAGGTATTAGATAATGCTTTATTATCGTCCCCTTCTTCAATGGCCTCTTTTGTATTATTAAGTAAGCTTTGCAGGAGTATGTAAGTTTTCTTAAGTGAATTTGTGGAGCCTGCAACTTTAACGCATTCAAGTTTTTCAGAATTAAAAGTTAGTTGTGCACAAACATCGAGTGATACTTTTCTATAGTACTTGTTTAACCCAAGCTTTATACAATTTAATTTATCACTATCAAAAGTAATATAATCAACACAGAATTCACCTAGATTATCACTGACGTAATTGTTAGAAGCTAATTTAAGACATTCTAATTTGCCCGATGAAAAACTAAATTTTCCACAGTACTCAGTTGCTAGAACACTTGAGCTTATTAAGATACTTAGAATAAATATTTTCATTTAATCTCCTATAGACTCCAGTTAATAGAATCATTTCCAATTTTTTTTAAATATGAATTTGTCTTTGAAAAATGTTTACTGCCAAAAAATCCTCGATAGGCGCTTAGAGGTGAAGGGTGAACAGATTTTAAAATTAAATGTTTATGTGGATCAACCTTGGCTGCCTTTTTCTGAGCAGGAGTTCCCCATAAAATAAAAACAAGATTTTCTTTTTTTTCATTTAAAATTTCTATAACTTTGTCAGTGAATATCTCCCAACCTTTTCCTTGATGGGACCCGGCTTTTCCTTGTTCAACTGTGAGGACATTATTAAG
>CAYGTU010000164.1:1732-6712 GCA_964352945.1 uncultured Bacteriovoracaceae bacterium | reverse complement strand
TTGATGAACACTTCACCTTCTTTATTTTCAATTTCTACTTTTTCTAATTTGATAGTTGAAAATGAAGTGAAATCGAAAAGATCTTTAGCCAACTGAGGATTTTTAATATTATCTAAAAAATACGCTAGTCCTACAAAAGTAAAAAGTATAACAAATAATAGAAAATTCTTTTTCATTAAAGTTTAACTCTTTTTCTATAAATGATAATAGATAATATCAACATCAGAAGAGGCATAACAAGTATTGAAAGATACCAAATAAGATTAATTTGCTTATCTGACATGTATATTTTCTCTTCCGTTAATCCTGGTCTATTAATGCTTATGATAGCTTTTTCATCAATCGCCCATGAAAGCCCATTGAGAAAAAAGTTAAAATTAGGACTTTGATTTTTATAACCATTTAGTAAGAACCTTGAAGTTCCAATTGCAAAAATTTTTGTCATTGAGTCTAATGCATTTGTCTTACTTTCACTTGTTACTGCCATTGACACTGGTCCCTTTAGATCCTCAGGTGAATAAATAACTCTTCCTTTTAGAAGAGAATAAGTATCTGTTTCGGCCCAAGAGCCTGGAAAAAGAGTTGAGAAAGCTACTGGTTGTACATCATATTTTTCAGAATCAATTTTTAGTATTGATGAAGTAATAGGTAAAATTATCCTAGACTTAAAATCTTTTGTTATTGGGCTTTCTTCATTAAATTTATCAATGAGTAATATTGAAGCATCAGCACCTTTCACTGTCGAAAGCTTATCAACAATAACGTCATTTCTAAGCATAATTCCGAAATCTTGAAGCATAGTTCTAAGATTTCCAAATTTATCTTCCTCTCCAAGAACTGGATCAATTGCGAGGATAAGCTTTCCACCATTTTCAAGATATCGAGACAATTCTTTAATCTCTTTATCAAGAAAACCATTTTTAGGACCTAATATTAATATAGCATCTGCTGTTTTAGGAATTGTTCCTCTTAGTGCTAAATCTAGAGGTAACAAATCGTAAAAATTATTTTTTATCATACCATCTAAAAATGAAACACCTTCATTGGTATGATCGTTAAAGTTGAGTTCATTATGTCCAACAGTGAAGTAAATTATTTTCTTCTTACTCTTAGAGATTTTTAAAATAGCATTCGTTATATTAAGCTCACTAATTAATTCAGCGATTACTTTCTGGCTATTATATTCAATTACACCTTCGCCCTCTTTGGTAATATTATATTCTTTAGCTTTTAAAGGATTTAAATCAATATCTATCGCTTCGAATGAAACATTACTTTTGTAATTTTTATAAACCTGAAAAAGAGAAAGATATTGTTCCCAATTGTTTCTTTTAGCAAAAACGGTTATTTTTACTCCATTTTTTAAAGAGTCAAGAATAAGACGACTTTGTTTTGATAAACTGTTCACCTTATTGTTAGTTAAATCCCAAACTTTATTATTTTTAAAGAATAAATAATTTAAAATTCCAATAATTAAAAATATAAGTACTGAGCTTATCAGTGTATTGGTGACATTTTTGACAAATTTATTTTTCATTGATTCATAAATAATTTCTTTCTCAGGATATATTAATATTCCCGTTAAAATAATTGCCAAGGCAGATATAAAAAGGTTGAGCTTAATTTCTTCAGGGATGCTAATCCATGTTCCGATTAAAACAAAAATTAAAACAATGTCGACTATAATAAATGCTTTTCTCATTTAATCATTACCACCTTTTTGCCTCTAAAGAGCTCTTGGTTAAATAAAGAAAAAAATAAGTGAAACTAATATAGTAAAAAACATCACTTAAGCTAAGATTCCCTGAAACCATTGTCTGGAAATGAGGAATAACGCCTAAAAAAGTTAACATTTGAACTGCTAAAAAATTAGAAGTTACAAAGGATGTATAAGTTATAAAAAACAAACTTAAGATTGTAACAAAAGAAATAATAGCAGAAACTACTTGGTTATTAGTAAGTGAAGAAGCAAAAAGTCCTATAGAACTAAATAGTAAAATATTGCAGAAGAGTCCTAGGTATCCAGCAAAAACGATAGAAACCTCTTGCATGCCAGAAGTCCAAAGGATAAAAGGAAAAATAAATGATAACAGCAGAAGATAGACAGAAAAAATAACTGCACTTACAAACTTACTTATAGTTATTTCCCAATCAGAAATGGGAGCTGCCATTAATAGCTCATATGAATTATTTTTCATTTCTTCTGACAACAGTCTCATTGTTAAAACTGGTATGATAAAAATAATTAAAAAATTTAAATTACCAAATTGTTGGATTACAACTTGATTTACAAAACTAAATTGTCCTGCAATTCCTCTTGTTTGTAGGTCCGCAAATTTAGCTAATAAGGTAAAAAATAACCATCCGGAAATTAACGAAAAGATCCCTCCTACAACATAAGCAAGAGGAGATTGAAAAAATGACTTTAAATCTCTTTTAACTATCGAAACTATCAATCTTTTGTACCTTTATTTTAGTTGCTTGAACAAAAAGTTCTTCCAAATCCATCTTTTTATTTTCAAAGTGTTTAATTTTCATTCCACTCTCAAATAACACCCTTGAAATTTGATCACTCTCTACATCTTCATCTGGAAAAACTCTGACAGTTGTATCATTCATTTTGGTAAAATGAGTTATTAAAGAACTATCCACAAGTGAAGAAAAAATTTCTTTAATTAAATGATCAGATACAATTTCTATATATGTGCTTCTATTGAGTGAATTCATTACTTTATCCATAGATCCACTTTCTAATATCTTACCTTGATTGATAATAGTAATTTCATCACAAATTAGACCTACTTCATGTAATTGGTGACTAGAAAGTAAGATCGTATTTTCTTTTTTTAAATTTTGAATTAACTCTCTAATTTCAATAACCGCATGAGGGTCTAATCCAACTGTTGGTTCATCTAAAATAAGAATTTCTGGTTCAGTAACAAGAGCTTGGGCAATGCCAACTTTTTGCTTATAACCTTTTGAAAGATTTCCAATCAATCTATTACTAACGTTTTGAATTCCTACTTGTTCAAGAACCTTATCTATTTTTTCTTTTTTATTAGTTTTAAAATATAAATCCAAAACAAATGACAAGTAATCTCTTACAAGCATATCGAGATATAGTGGTGGATTTTCAGGTAAAACACCTATTTGTTTTTTAAATTTATTCGATTTAAATATGCTTTTTCCACAAACTTCAACGTCACCAGAATCAGCACTTAAGAGTCCACAGATAATTTTTATCGTTGTCGATTTGCCAGCTCCATTTGGGCCTAGAAATCCGTGAATACTTCCCTTGGAAACATTAAACGAGATATCATCAAGAATTTTTCTTCCTGAATACCCTTTAGAAATATGATTCACTTCAATACTGTTTTCTTTCATCATAAATTTAACTTTCCATCATAAATAATAGCAATAAAAATTCTATAAGGAAAATTTCTTGTAGATAAAGAATTTTACTTTCATCCCAAAAGGGTAGAGAATAATGTTTATGATAGATTATAATAACCTGGGCGAGATACTCGACTCTTTTGATCGAGTAATTATCACTACTCACCTTATTCCAGATGCAGATGGAATTGGATCACAAATTGCTCTTGCAATGGCCCTAAATAAATTAGGAAAGAGTGCAATTTGTGTAAATGAAGATAAATTACTTGATCGCTATCGCTACCTTGATCCTGATAATCTTGTTACTCACTATGATGAATACTTAACTCAAATGAATCCAGAAAAATCGCTTCTTATTGTTGTTGACACAAACAGCACAAGTCGAATCGGTGAAAAAATGGAAGGCATTTCTGCTTATTTTAGTAAGATTATTTATATCGATCACCATCCATGCGACAAAATCATTAAGGGAACTCATTTCATCTCAACTGAAGCTGCAGCAACTGGCCAACTAACGGGGGAGATAATTAAAAGTATTGGTGTAAAATTCGATCAACAACTTGCTCTACCACTTTATACTGCAATATTGATTGATACGAGTAGCTTTAGGTATCCAAACGTAACAGCGGCGACACATAAATTAATAAGTGAACTCCTATCAACAGGATTGCATCCACCTTTAGCTTATAATGAAATTTATGGTACTAAAAAAATAGAACATATGCATTTATTAGGTAAGATCCTTACTTCTACTGCTACTAATTCTACTGGTGAAATTGCTTGGATAATCTTTGATTTTGAAGATCTTCATTCATTTAATACTGATGTAGAAGATACGCATGCATTTATTAATAACCTACTTGTGTTAGATGGGATAAAAGTTGCATGTATGTTTCGATTTGATAAAGATTATATAAAGATAAGCTTCAGATCTACTGGGGCATATGATGTCTCAAAAGCTGCTAAGGCCCTTCACGGTGGAGGTCATTCGCATGCTGCAGCGACTATTTTAGAAAGAAATCAAGCAATTTCAAAAGAAGTCTTTATAGCAGAAAGTATTAAAACAATTGAAGCTGTTCTTAGTAAATAAGTTGATCTATTAAAGTATGATAAGTTGCATCTTCTTTATCTAAATTGATAAAAAAGATAATTTCATTTTCATTATATTTAACTTTAAAATTCTTAGGATTAAAGCTTTTTTTCTCATTTATATTTAATTCATAAAAAATATAATCATCTAATCTATTTAAACCAGCAACTATTTCTTTGTGAACTTGCTTTTTAAGCCATCCCTTATTTAAATTAGTTAAATACTGTTCAGTAGACTTCTCTAATATCTTTCTATCTTTAATAACATCAACTACTTTTAAAACTATTTTATTTTTCTCTGGGCTGTATACAAAATCTATTTCAATAATTGCAGGTACTCTGAATTTAAATTTACCAGTAGCAACTCCATAAAGTATTTTTTTAAAAAATTTCTCTTTATAAATAATATCCGATACACAAAATAGCTTTCCATCTTTTACCTATTCTTTAACACGAGTATCTCGCAAGCTACTCATCACTTGTTCTAATTCAACATAA
>CAYGTU010000164.1:1180-1722 GCA_964352945.1 uncultured Bacteriovoracaceae bacterium | reverse complement strand
ATACTTAAAATTGCTATTGAGTTAAATTTAGAATTCTTATCAAATTCTTTTAGTAATTGAGTTTTATTTACTTTGAGGTTTTTTGATTCTTCAGAAATACCTAAGCCAATATGTAGCATTTCATGATTGTCAGATTTTAAATAATTAATATTATCTAATTTATAATCCATACCAATATTCGCAACGTAATTAACATGAAAAGAGCCTAAGTCTTGATTACCTAAATCTACTTGTAAATCCTCGCGAAATTTATCCTCATTAAGTGATTTAAGAAGAACATCACTCAAGACTTCCCCTATTAAAGACTTATGTGTTTCTATACCAGAAAAAAAGCCTGAAGATTTAAAATCTACACTATGCCCACCTGCTTGAATTCCTACAAATCCAATAAGACCTGAGTCCTCTGACAAATTAATTGAAATAAAATCATCAATTTTAAAATCAGCTGGTGCAATATCAAAAATACTTTCTATTTTTAATTCTTAGAAACTTAGTGTAATTACTGCGTTAGACATCTCTTTGGGGGGATTTACACGTTTAGG
>CAYGTU010000164.1:707-1170 GCA_964352945.1 uncultured Bacteriovoracaceae bacterium | reverse complement strand
ACAACTTTTGCTCTCATTGCTGAATCACCTTGAATTACTAGAAGGGGTTTATTCAACTTTGGTTTAATAAGACCAAAAATATCATCAATTGGAGTTAAATCTTCTGGGTTTTTAATATGAATTCTATCACCAATTTTCTCAAGTATAATACCAGGTGAATAATTATTAATTACAACACTCTCTGTATTAAATTCAACTTTATTCGTTTTTAAATATCCTGAAATTTCAATTTCTCCTGGACCAATATTTTTATACTCTATTTCAATTTCTGGTTCGGCAACTTTATAATTTAATGGGCTAAGTTCAAATACTGTTTGCATTCCTTTAATTTCAACAGGAGAAATTGAATCTAAAATTCGTCCAAATTCATTATTTACTAATTCCTTAATTCCTTGATCAAATTTCAAAGGTGAAACATCTATTCCTGAAATATTTTGATTAAAAAAATCTATTTTTTCTGAAA
>CAYGTU010000164.1:0-697 GCA_964352945.1 uncultured Bacteriovoracaceae bacterium | reverse complement strand
AATTAGCTCTAACGTAATCTAGAATAAATCTTCTTCTTTCTTTAGATTTTTTTATGTAGAGATTTAAGTCAGAGATGTTTTTATTTACATTTTGTGCAAATAGAGTAAATGAAAACATTAATAATGAATATAAAAAAATTCTCATTCTTCTAATCCTAAATTTTCTTTAAGTTTTGATACATAGTATTCAATTAACTTACTCTCTTGGATTTTAAAATAAAAAACGATACTACCTGACTTGGAGACTTGAATATAGTTGGGTACTAATCCCGATGCATGAACATATGTATCAAGTGTAATTGATTTAAAGCTAAGTTTGATTTCATCAAATGTTTCTTTTATCATTTCTTCTACTTCGCTTGTGACGACTGGATCAATTACCCATTTTTTAAATGGTACTACTATTTTAGAAACTGCGTTGGAGTACTTTATTATTTTTCCTGCAGATAGATCACCTACAATCGTCTTTGGGTCTGGAAGTTTAATGGTATAACCTAACTTCCTTTCATTATTTTTATTCAGATAGATCTTCGGTTTCACATAAAAATTAAAAAACAATGAAAATACTTTGTAATCACCTTTTGAGCCATAAAGATATGGAGTGAATTTTATATAACCATCATCTGTAATAGAATAATTATTAATATCAATAATTACGTTTAGTCGCAAGTTTCTGGGGTTTGCTGCACTTTTGTCG
>CAYGTU010000163.1:0-6761 GCA_964352945.1 uncultured Bacteriovoracaceae bacterium | reverse complement strand
CATAGAAACGAACTTTCCATTTATCTTTTTTATCTCCATTTTTAGAAATATTTTCACCCAGCTTATTTCCTAGATTACAGTTACAATCTTGTTCACTTGTTAGTTTTAAATTAAAGTCTTTATTGAATTCTGAAATATTTTTTAGAATTTCTTCTTTTTCTTCAAGATCAATTTTCTCGTCTTTGGATATATTGTAAGCAGCACAGAATCCCTTATCTGCTACGACGTATTTTTGTGAATTTAAAGTAATAACCTTCATTTGGGCTTGATCTGATATTTCTTTTTGTTCATTACAAATTGAATCAATATCAATCCCACTATCCTGAGCTAATGCCGATAGACTTAAAGTTATTAAAACAAATTTTAAAAATATTTTCATTCCCTACCCCTAGATTTAACTCTTTATAGTGCATTTTCAATGCCATTTATTCTTAGTGAAATCAGGGGTTTAGGTAATAAAAAATGCCCTAATTAGGGCATTTAGGTATTTATTAGACATTTATAATTTATAAGAATTAATCGATGAATTTCAAATTTACACATTCAATATGAGTTAATTCAGCTGATTTTGAATTTCTAACATAGTGATAAGTTGTAGGTCCACTAAATGCTGCCGAATGTACCATGATTAATTTAAGTGCTTCAGATGCTTGATCATCAACATTTACACCTGTTAAAACACCACTTTCAGGAGATATTTTTTTATTTTCAAGATCTATTTTTGGGAGATGAGCAAGAGTAAAATCATTCAGTGACTGTGAAGCTAAAACAATTACTCTTTCCATTAAAGGATGTTTTACATCATCTTTAAATTTCACTTCTTTAACAGCAATTAAGCATGTCTTGTCAGTACCTTTTTGATTCCCTTCATACACACCAATTTTTAAATCTGCTAATGCAGAAAATGATAATACTAATGTTAATAAAATTATTTTATACATAATATCTCCGTTAAAAAATTGTCTATACTGTAATGTAAAATACCTATAAATCCAAATTTTTTACCCTAAAAAAAATAAAGCTGTCCTATAGGCTATAAATGAGAACAAATACGCTAAAACAAGGGTGTAAAGTCCCATAAAAGCAGGCCATTTCCAACCATTGGTCTCTCTTTTCATGACTGCAAAAGTTGAAATACATTGCGGTGCATAGATAAACCATACTAATAGTGAAATTAAAGTGGCTGGTGGAAAGGAATCTCTTACTTTTTTAATATAACCGGGATCATCTTCACTGGCTTCTTCTTGAGCTAAAACTGAAGCCAGAGCCGCTACCACCATTTCTCTAGCACCAAAGCTCGGGATTAATGCCGTCGTAATTTTCCAATCAAAACCAATCGGTCTAAAAATTGGTTCAAAAGTCTTTCCAATCACAGCGGCGTATGAATTATTAATATCACTTTTGCCCATTTCATTTTTTGGAAAACTTACTAATAGCCAAATAATAACTGATAAAACCAAAATTACAGATCCAGCTTTATAAAGAAATGCCTTACCTTTATTTAAAGCACCTTTTAAAATACTAGAAAATTTTGGTAAACGATAAGGTGGCATCTCCATCAACAGAGTCGTTGGGGGACCATTGAGTGTAGTTTTTTTCAAAATAAAGGCCATAACAAATGCTGAGGCAATCCCACTTACATAAAGCAGAAATAGCACACCTGCGGCCATAGAAATTCCATAAAAAGATTTATTGGGAACAAGAGCTGCTATCAATAAAAGATAAACTGGAATTCTAGCTGAACAAGTAGTTAATGGTGCAACCAAAATTGTGGCAAGTCTGTCCTTTTCATTTTCAACAATACGAGCTGACATGATTCCAGGAATGGCACATGCATGAGATGAGAGCAAAGGAATGACTGCTTTACCTGGAAGTCCAAGTCTGCGCATCAGTGAGTCCAATAAAAAAGCCACTCGACCTAAGTATCCTACGTCTTCTAAAAAAAGGATAAAAACAAATAATAAAATAATATGAGGAAGAAAAATAATTATTCCTCCAACACCTGCTAAGATTCCATCAACGATTAAGCTTCTTAACATCGGGTTAGAAATATAAATCTCAGCATTTGCACTCATCCAGCCTATCAGATTATCAATTCCATCCATAAGCGGTTCTGACCAGCTAAAAAGTAATTGAAAAATACATAAAAGAGTAGTTAGCAAAATGGCCACTCCCCACACTGGGTGTAAAATAATCTTATCGATTTTTGCCGTTAGATTATCGGGACTAAGATCCTTAATAACAATATTATTATAGATAACGTCGATTGCTTTTAATTTATTTTTTATATATTCAGGTTTTTTAATTTCTGATTGAAAATTTATGGGAAGATTTACATTCCCTTCCTGTTTTTTAAAATCTCTAATCGCTTTTTTAAGATCTTCAATGCCTAAATTACTAATCGCACTTGTGGTTACAACGGGGGCATCAAATTCTTGAGAAAGTTTTAAATAATCAACTTCCATTCCTCTTTTTTTAGCAATGTCTATTAAGTTTAAAGCAATAATAAATTTCTGATTAATTTCTTTTAACTGAAGTGCTAAATACAAACTCTTTTTTAAATTTGTTATATCCAAAACTAAAACAGTGAAATCTGTTTTCTCATCCAGCTTATTTAATAAATAATCTTTAGTAATTTTTTCATCTAAAGTTGTTACATCTAAACTATAAATTCCTGGCAGATCAATTACATTAATTTTATCATTTTCAAAAAGGTATTCACCAATTTTTTTCTCAACTGTTACACCAGGGTAGTTTGCAATTCTTTGCCTTCCGCCTGTTAGAGTATTAAAAAGAGAAGATTTTCCTGAATTAGGTAGCCCTGTTAAAGTGATTGTTACAGACATATTTATATCCTAATAGTAATTAACCTTGCTTCTCGTTTAGTTAGAGCTATTTGACTACCTCTAATTTCAACTAAAAGTGGCTCCTTAAAAATTGGAACCTTTGTTATGAGCTTAATCCTTTCACCTTCAACAAAACCAAAATGCAGCAATTTGGATATTGAATTTTCATCAAGGTCCTTAAGATCAACCTCAGTGATTTCATAGCTAATTTTATTTTGTGCTTCAGTTAATATCATGGTCTAATTCTCATGTTGTTTGATACATCAAACACATTATATTGTAAAGCTAACAGATATAATAGCCCAAGAATAACATTGTAATTTCAGATAGTTATTTATAGACTGAAGGAGTTATGAAGAGAGAAATAGAACGAAAATTCATCATAGACCCAAGTATTGATTACTCATCACGTGGTAAATCGTTTCCTATAAAGCAGGCATACCTAAACTCTCATCCCGATAGAACTACAAGAGTTAGATTAAAAGGAAACAAAGCCTATCTAACAATTAAAGGGAAATCTAGCGATGATGGACTAACAAGATTTGAATGGGAAAAAGAAATATCAGTTTCTGTCGCTGAAGAATTATTTAAACTTTGCGAACCAGGAATGATTTCTAAAACAAGAACTGAAATTATGTTTGAAGGAATACTTATTGAAGTTGATGTCTTTCATGGTGAACTTGCTGGACTTTATATGGCAGAAGTAGAACTAGAAAGTGAAGATCAACAATTTAATCACCCGACTTGGTTTGAAAAAGAAGTTACGGGTGATCCTCAATATTATAATTCTAATTTAAGCCAGCACGGTTTAGTAAAGCATCAACTTTAGGCTCACGCCCTCGAAACTTTTTATATAGCTCCATCGGATGCTCACTTCCACCTTTTTCTAAAATATATTTTCTAAAAGCATTTGCAACTTCTTTATTAAAAATACCTTTCTCTTTAAAGGCTTCAAAAGCATCTGCATCTAGTATCTCTGCCCATTTATAAGAATAATATCCTGCTGAATAACCACCACCAAAAATATGCCCAAAAGCACATGAAAAATTTCCTAAATCTGGAGTTTCATAAAGATCAAACTTTTCAAAAGCTTTTCTTTCAAAAGCATTAATATCATCTATCTCCATTTTCTCTAATGTATGATAGGCCATATCAAGATAACCAAATTTTAACTGGCGTAAAGTCGCACTCGCTTCAAGGAAAGTTTGATTTTCTCTTATTTTATCGATGTATTCTTGAGGTATTGTTTCGTTAGTTTCATAATGTTTAGCAAATAGATCGAGGCATTCTTTTTCATAACACCAGTTTTCAAAAATTTGTGAAGGAAGTTCAACAAAATCCCAGTAAACACTCGTTCCACTTAAAGATCTATATTTAGTATTAGCTAGAAGTCCATGAAGAGCATGACCAAACTCATGAAACAAAGTTGTAACTTCATCAAAAGTTAAAAGTGAAGGTTTATCCCCTACTGGTTTATTAAAATTACAAACAATAGCAACATGAGGTCTTTTAACACCATCTTTTGTTAGCCCTTGTTTATAAAAATCTGTCATCCAAGCTCCAGATTGCTTTGTTTCTCTTGGGTGAAAATCACAATAAAATAATCCGATAAAGTTTCCGGAACGAGTCACTTCAAAGGTTTTTACATCTTCATGATAGGTAGGAATATCTATCGATTTAAACTCGAGATCATAGAGTTTAGAAGCAACATTAAAAACACCATCAATAACATTTTCTAATTTAAAATAAGGTTTTAATTTCTCTTCGTCGAAATTTAGCTCTTTTTTAGTGTATTGCTCGCAGTAATAATTATAATCCCATGGCATAAATTCTTTTATTCCATCTGACTTTGCTAGTTTTTCTACTTCAGCAAATTCTACTTTGGCTCTCTTAAAAGCTACTTCATATAAATCATCATTTAGCTTATAAACTTGATCCGGCGATTGTGCCATTCGTTCCTCAAGGACAAACTCCGCGTGAGTTTTATAGCCGAGGAGATTGGCCCTTTGAATTTTTAAATCAATTAAGCTTTTAATTACTTCTTTATTTGAAGTTTCACCAAAGTTGGCCACACTTAAATTTGCTCTAGAAATTTTCTCTCTTAATTCTCTATTCTTTCCATTTTTTAAAATTGGAATGATACAAGGATAATCAAGGGTAATTAAATATCCTTCCTTACCTTTTGCTTTTGCTGCTTCAGCTAGCATTTCTTTTGTCATATCAGATAGGCCATCAAGCTCTTCAAATTTAGCTAGATAGGAAAACTCATTTTTTGATTTAAGTGAATTTTCAGAAAATTTTAAGGCCAATTGAGATAGCTCTTCATCTAATTTTCTATATTTTACTTTATCTGATTCAGATAAAAGTGCCCCTGATCTAACAAAATCTTTATACGTTTTCACAAGTAACTTTTTATCTTCACCTTGAAGACCATCTTTTTCATAGCAAATTTTAATATTAGCAAATATCTTAGAATCTAATGTTATATCATTTGAGAAATTGGTAATTACTTGCGCAAACTCTGCTGAAAGCTTTTGAATTTCATCAGTCATCATTGCACCATAATAGGCATAAAAAATGTTTTGTACGTTATCAATTACTTCAGTTGAAGTTTCAAGTTTTACAATTATATTCTCAAAGTTTGGATTCTTTTCATTTCTGATTTCATCTAAAATTTTATTTGCCTCTTCAATCCCCTTATTTAAGGCTGGGATAAAGTCACTTGTTTTTATTTGTGAAAAATCTATGGCACCATGTGGGTATTTTGTACGATCTAGTACGGGATTCATTTAAGCCTCCAATTTGCTTTGAATTCTAAATAATTTTACAACAGAAATGAGCCAAAGGATTAAAAAAACGACTATTAAAATATTTAATATTTTAATGTCTTGGATAAAAATTAAAAATACAGCTATTAAGGCCTTACCAAAACGATAACAAACCATATCACTTATGTATTTTGCTCCATACTGTTGAACTGAATTGAGCTTATGATACAAAATTTCTTTAGAAGTTGAGAAAAAAGAATAGTCTATTGCTTTTAAAAGAGCAAAAAAACTAGCCGCCACTAAGACACTACTTCCCAGTACAAAGGTTAAAAAAGCTGTTACCAAGTGAATCGCAGGGATCGCAATTTGTATGTTTTTATTTTTCACTAAATTTAAAATTAAAGGCATCAGAAATATTTGAGCTACTAATGCCATTATATTTATTGATGAATACACTTTTCCAAAAAATGCCGCTTTATCTTCTTTAGAAAAGATTTCACCTACAAAATGATTAAATTTAAAATCAGCAATATTAATTACAAACTGAGTAAGAATAATAATTAAAGCAATATAAAATACATATGCTTTAATGTCAGTAACAGCTTTAAAAGGAGATATTTTTTTATCTTCTTTAACTTCATTTTTTTCTTTTAGCCCACCTGATAATTGAAAACATATTGCTGATAAAACTATAGCTACTGCACTAAAATATACAGCGCCTTGAATACCAATTTTATCTGTAAAAAAACCTACTGATAATCCACCAATCGTAGCTCCCAAGGATCCTAATGCACCTAGAGCACCATAAATTGACTTTTTTGTTTCAAGAGAAAATATATTATTTGCATAACCAATAAATAAATTAAATAGAACCACAACGTAAATTTCTTTAACGATATAAAGTGCGTAAGAAAAAAAGACAGGAAAAGCTTCTACAAAAGAATATGCAAGTAAGATAAATACCGAGGAAATCACAGCAAAATAATTATATCGCTTATTAACATTTATTTTAAAATGCGCTTTATTAAATATAAAAATGGTAAAAATCAAAACAAGAATTGAAAAAAACCAAGCTAAAGGGGTATTTTTTGCACCCACATTTTCTAAAAAGATTGAAGAGGAAGCTGGTCTTACTAAAGAATAAGAA
>CAYGTU010000162.1:0-6788 GCA_964352945.1 uncultured Bacteriovoracaceae bacterium | reverse complement strand
CCAAAAGCCCCGCCCATGCATATATATCTAAAAATCCAATTAAAAAAATAATCTGAAAAAATTCCACATTATGGAAATTCTTGGACTAATCTAAAATTCTAGATTTAATCATTTAAACATTTTAATGGTGAATTCTCTTTTACGTAGGAGATTAGTTTCGGCCAATAAAATTCACCTGAGTTCTTATAAAATGGCTCATACTTTTTCGCCATGTCTGGAACAACTAATTTCATACTCTCATATAAAACCGCTGGTAGAGCTACTGTATAAATCTCATTCTTTTTAATTTTCTTTATTCTTGTTGGAACTGTTAATTCTGTAAAAGGAATTCTAAAACCTCTATAGGTAATTCCGGAAATTGCTAATCCAGGATAGTCAGACATTACAATTAATAATCTAAGCATACTTTTAATTTCATGACCCGGAGCTGTTACCACACCAATCTCCCAGCCTTGACTTGAAAAGTTTTTAAAATGAGGATAATTTTCGATTAAATCTCCAAAAGTAAGTGCCCCTTTAGGAATAGTTCTTCCAGCAAAAGCAGCTAAATGTACCCCAAAGTCCGCTTTTACAGTTTGAGCAGTTAGAAGGGCCATATGCTCGCCCCAACAATTTTTTCTCTCTACTTTTGTCATATGTTTTTTACGAAGCTTATAAAAATCATAACCATAAAGAGGAATCTTAGATTCTCCAATTATTTTATCCCACTCCCCTTTAAATAGAGCGTTTCTTTCTTTTTTAATTTCTTCCACTCGATTAAAAATTTCTCCATCTTTTTTGATAGTTTCATTAGCATCAATTAATTGGTACTCTAGAACTTTTAATTTTTTAGTGTCTTTGTCATAGTCCATAACTAACTTAGCAACTGCATGTCCATGGGCACCCGTTTGAATAATAGGTGTTTTATCTTTTAATTTATTTTTAAATACAATTTTATCAAGTCTGGTGTGAGAATGACCTCCAAATATTGCATCAATATTTTTACACTTTTTAGCTAGTTTCCTATCTGCCTTTAATCCAATATGAGTTAGAGCAAAAACTAAATCTATCCCTGCTTTTTTGGCTAATTTAGCCTGTAGGCATCCAATCTCAATTGGATCTACAATCTTTCCCTTTTCTTCTACAATGGCACCTTGGTGATGAATTTCATCAGTTGATAAACCTATAATTCTTACTCTTAAATTACCAAAATTCGTATCATAGTAGGGTAAAACTTTTTTATCCAATTTCATCTCTTGTGTTTGAACAATATTGGCAGAGAGAAATTGAGTTGATACAGCGGCCTTATCAAGCTGCTCAGAAAGTTGAGCTCCACCAAACATATGATCATGATTTCCAACAACTGCGACCTGAACACCAATTGCGTCCAATAATTTGATGGAATCGACTCCCTCATTTGTATAAAAAAATGAAGTCCCTTCTCCCCAATCACCACCATCTGTTACAAGTGATGGTATATTTTTGGAAATCGCTTCTTCTTTAAGAGAATCTATAATTGTTTTTACTCTCCCGTAATGTCCAAGTTTTTCATTGATGCCATCAAAATAAGAGTGAAGATCGTTTGTATGGATAATCATGAACTCAGCTGAAAATGCTGAGAGGCTAAAAGATAATAAAGCTGCTAGAAGCATACACTTTTTAAAACACATAGTTCCCCCGAAATATACCTATAAGTAGCATTGAAATATTGGAGAATAATAATATTTGTTTAAAATTGAAGAATTTATAGGGTATCAGGGACCTAAGTCCCCGATATTATGAGTATAATATTTTATTTAATTACTAAATCGAGAGTTACTGGAAAATGGTCTGAGTAACCCGCTGTGAGAGCGTTTAAAGCGTTATGATTAGAAGCAAAAGGGATTCCTTTAATAATACTTCCAAAGTTAAAATCATCTTTATTGGTATAAGCAAAAACAGACTGAGCAAATAGAGGTGAAATAATTCTATAGCTTAAAGGATCAACTTGAAGTTTATCTTCTCTGAATACTAAATTATCAGAGTAAAGAATCTTATCTAAAATATTCCAAGACATATTTGTTTTATAAAAATATGTTCCTTTTGGAAAACTTGCCTTTAATCTATAGTCCACTTTTTTGTTATTCATTAAAACTGAATGAGCATCTAAAAGTTCTGTAATCGTAAAAATATCTTTCAGTTTAGTTTTTGGTAAATCTCTATTATCTTTAAAATTCAATAAAACAGTATTAATTGCATTCGGTTGATCTTCTTGAACGACATTAAAATCTCCTAGAACAATAAATTTATGCTTTTTTGAAAATATTGATTTTTTAGTAATCGCTCTTTTTACAGTTTTTGCTGCTTTCACTCTAACACTTGAAGGATTTGACTGACTTGGCCAGTGATTAACAAAAATTGTTAAAGGCTCACCTGCAACTTGAAATTCAACTTCTAAAATGTTTCTTGTTGGTTTGTTTTCAAAATATTTATGCCCTGATACAACCAGTTCTTTAGTATCAACATGCTTAATTAGCTCTGATTCATTAAAAAGTAGAGAAACTTCAATTCCTCTTTCATCAGGACCATGAGTAATTGCAATATTCTTATATCCTAGTTTATCTGCTAGCTTTCTTACAACTTTTTCATTCTCAACTTCAACAAGAGCAAGAAAAGCTGGTCTTTCAACAGTACTAATAACTTTTACTAATTGATTTAATTTCATATCAAGTTTTTCTTCAGTCCAATCTGAATCTAAGCATGACTGTTTATATTTTTGATTTTCAATTTTAGAACATGCTTCATATTTCCCAGGATAGTTCTTTGGTAAATATTCCCAATCATTTTTACCTTCATCATGATTAACATCAAATAAATTATGAGCATTGTATGACATCACCTTTAGAGTTGAAGCGTAAGAGTTTAAAACAAAAAGTGCTAATAAAATTGATATTTCTTTCATAATTTCTCCATTAATTTTTAGTATTTTTCTCAAATAAAACACCCTTTGACTAGTGCCAAAACGGCACTGAAAAATCATATTTCAATCATTTGCAAGGAGGGTTTGAAAAATCTACCTAGGAGAATTTTACATTTTAACATTATGTGTACTAATCTCTGCCCAGCAAATGAAGGAGAGCTTATGAAAATTTTAATCTTAACAATTTTATTGATCCTAGTTTCATGTGATCAAAGAAATTCATCAGGAAAAAGAAGTAATAAAACAATTTTTGGAATTAATGGAAATCTAACTGTAGATAATATGATAAATGAAGGCGTCTACTTTACTGTCAGATCACAAAGTGGTTTTAAGTGGATTGAACTAAGATGTGCTAATAGAACAGGAAAAACAAATGATCATAAGGCTAGAGTTTTAATGGAAGTAATTAATAAAACTCCACGACTTACTTTTGGTAATAAGGTTCTTCAATCTTGGGAAGTAGAGAGAATGGCCAATGAAGCATTATGGCTACTTGATATGCAACCGCAATCAACTCGATGTCCAGATTTAATACTTGCAGTTGAATAAATTTAATCGATTTTGGAACGGATATCCATCCAGATTTGGTAATATTTCCAGGCTGGTGGATCCGTTGCTTTGGTAAAGTGATCTGCTTTTAATTCTAAATCCCCTGTGCTTACTAAAACTGATTTTACCTTAGGATTTTGTTTTAACTTTTCCATCATTGCATCGAGAATAATATTATAGAACTCTCCCTTTGAATTTTCACGGTAAATTATTTTCTTACCTTCAAAAGTTACCCAATCAATATTTTTATCCTTCATTACTTTGCTTGCAAAATCCCCTGCCTCTTTAGCGGCAAATCCTTGCATCTGTTCAACACTCGATCTTTCATAAGGCCATTTAGCCATTTTGTATCGTGGATCATTTTTATTTTCCGGATATTTCATGGACTGCCAAAGTCCCTCAACTGTTGCATATTTCTTTCCACGAAAGGTAAAAGGAGTATCTGCAAAATTAGAAAGTATTCCTAATTCATTTCTTTTACTTAATATTACCTGACCCTCTTTAGCGTCCTGTGGCCCAATCTCCCACCATTGAAGCTCTGACTTAGGTACAGGCTTCCACCAATGCGAGGGATATCTCTGATTTAATGATGAGCAGGAAAGAATTAACAATAAAAGCATATATTTCATTAAGTATTTCTATCGAAAAAGTTCAATTTGGACAAGCTCAATTGTTTAATCTATAATCCATTATGAGCGAAAATATAGAAGAGTTAAAAAAACAAATTCATGAAGCTGTAAAAACCAATTTTAGTACAAATACCGGTATTAACAATTTTTTCAATCATGTCCTCGATGGCTTTGCTCATCGATATTTAAAAGATGATAAGAGCAGTGAGGCAATTCTAGAGACTTTTGAAAATAAAGTTTATCAAGTCTCAACTGTAACCGTTTCCATGAAAAAAGCCTTAGAACTCGTTAATGAAATGGAGAAAGCGGCTTTAATCAATAATATTAAAGATTCAATGAACAATACAAGAGCGACTACACTTTTCCAAATAAAGGTTGTTGCGACTGATCTAAATAATGAGGGTAAAGGTAAAATTTTATCCTATGCTATTATCAATTGGGATTTTCCAAATCATCAAAATACAGACAAGGGTCTTTTTAAAGAATTTAGCTTTCAGTCAGCAGACTGGGATCAATTAAGAAAAGAATTCCCTCTATTTCTAGAAGAAGTTTGCCAAGAATTTTAACTTTAAAATGCAAATTTTCATGAGTTGAATCAACTGAAATAATGCCCAATATTTAATAGAGGGATATTGATCGGGATTGTGGGTTATTTAATAGAAAAGCGTCCACTTGGACGCCCATTAATTATTAGTGTTTATATTTAATACTTACTCATTAAACTAGAGCTTCTTGCACTTAATAGATTCTTCTTTTAGAAGGAGCGTCTGTTTTTCTTTCTCAAAAGAAAGACAAACTTTCTTCAATAAACCATCAACTGGCTTATTGTTAGATGAAATCCCACTCTGACCAATATGGATCAAGCCTGCAAAATGTTGAACGGATAATTCATCTGCGAGACCTTTGACTAACTCATCTTCAAGCTTTTTATCTTTACCAAATAATTCCTGTGACGCTATGAACCCCGAAATACCACTTCTGATTCTAATTTGAGCCTCAGTTGCTTCAGTTGTCGAAAGCTCAATTTGGGTATAGGTCCGAGTCGACTCAATCAACTTGTCAACCAAGTCATTAAGTCCACCAGCCCATGCAATTGATGATACCAGTGATATTAATAGTGCTAACTTCTTCACAAATACCTCGCTCATTTACCCAATGGTTTTAATTCAACCGTTACTTTTTATTTCCTTAATTTTATGAGTAAAAAGACTTTTGTGAAAGTACCCATGTACTTTTTATCTGTAAAATGATTAGACAGTGGACTGTAGTTTTAAGACTTTAGCTATAAAAAAAATAAAAAAGTTTGTGAAATAACCAACAACTAAAAGCAATCTAATGAGGATTTATAAGTGCAATTAGATCATAGAAGTATCTAATTTCTATAAAATGCTGCCAAATATTTAATAGAGCGGTATTGATCGGGATTGTGGGTTATTTAATAGAAAAGCGTCCACTTGGACGCCCATTAATTCTTAGTGTTTATATTTAATACTTACTCATTAAACTAGACCTAATCACAGAGGACTTGCCTGTGAAGATGTTACTCTTTGAGAGTCAGGCGTGTTAGATATATCTTTTATACTTCCTCTTTCATCATGATTCACTTCTCTATCTGCATACACATCTCTGTAATCTTTTCTGAAAAGACTCCTAGGAGCATCAAATGTTCTTCTGATTACTTTTTTTGATTTTCTTTTAATTCTTCTATCAGAAGAGTTAGAAAGTTTTGTTGCAGACTTGCCATAAACAACTCTGCCATAAATTTCATACTCGCTGTTCTTAGCTGGCTTAGCACTGTCACAATTGAAAGCCCAGACAGCATCGTAATCTAGAAGTTCTCCAGCATCAGTTAATTCAATTTTATTGATTTTAAATACTCCAATTGAAGTATTGCAACCTGAATGTTCTGCAGTTATAGACAGTCCGTTCTCGTCCCCTTCATGAAAACCTGCGCGAGTGGCATTTTTATATATGCCTTCCTTAAGTTGCTCATTTGACAACTTGTCGGTAGCAAATTCTAAATCAACATATGTATCTTCACGAAAAGGAGCAAGGTGATCATCATTAAATCTCAATTCAAGGTAGTTTTTGATCTTTTCACTATAAACTGGCCTAATGTCCATCCTGCCCTTTGAATTCTTCAGAATCCATTCTTTATTCTCAGTGATATGGCCTTCGCTTCCAACGAGATAGAGCGCAAATGGCTTACTTTGTTTTTCTTGAGCAAAAGCACTCAATGAGACTACAGATACAAGTATTGCAGTTATAAATTTCATTTTAGACTCCATTAATCTAATGGTTCTTTAAAACCATTTATATTATAATTCTTTGTCTTTATGTATAACTTAATTTTTTTGAGGAAATAATATGACAATAGATAACGAACGCCTCTTCTTTCAAAAATGTTCCCCTCCACTTTTGAAATCAAGGCATATAATTGCTTTAACGACGGTGACCATATCAGGCTTTAAAAAAATTTTCAAGAGATATTGAAAAGATTACATTGACTAGATAAGAAAACAAATCATAAAGCGATATGAAATAACGCTCACCAAAAGCTCTACTTCTCTATTCTCTAAGTGCAATTAGATCATTATATAGGCCATAGACTGCCCAGTATTTAATAGAGAGATTTTAGTCGGGATTGAATATTATAGAATAAAAAAAGGCTC
>CAYGTU010000161.1:0-6840 GCA_964352945.1 uncultured Bacteriovoracaceae bacterium | reverse complement strand
ATATTGGAGTTAATAAATTCTCCTTTGACTGTAGACCAAAGAACTTTAATTTTATTCAACTTACAGAAATTAAAAGAATTGCTGGCTTTATTTCTAAAGATAGTAAGCTTGGTCTTCTCTTTGATAATGAACAAATAATTGGGGTTAAGAGAATAGTAGATGAATTAAGAGAAGTTTATACCAAAGAATTAGATCTTTATTTTTATGGTATTAACGATACTCAATACTATTCAGACTTACCTTATAATTTTTATTGGGATTTTAATTCAACTTATAATTTCAATCATTTCTATGAGAATAAAAACTTTAAAGGATTTATTGTCCAATATAGCGATGTTTTGGCGATTGGTGAAATTTCAAAACAATTAGATTTCTTAAATAGCCTTGCTAAAGATAAAGTAGTTAAAATTCAGTTAGATTGGAATTCAGAGCTTCAAGAGAGTTTATTTGATTTTTATAATTTTGATTCAATAATTTTAGAGATTAATAAATTGGTAGAATCTTCCTTTAGAAATATTGATCTTTTAAAATTTAGGGATCACCTGAAAAAATTGATTCAACCTCTAGGTAAATTATGAAAATATTACTAACAAATGACGATGGTTTTTCTGCTGAAGGACTTCAAAGTTTATTAGTTGAACTTGAAAAAGATCATGAAGTCTATGTGTTAGCACCTGATACAGAAAAATCCGGTAAGTCTCATGCAATTACTTTAAAAGAAAACCTTTATGTAAAATCAATGGGAAAGAATAAATATTCTTGTACTGGTTTTCCTGTTGATTGTGTCTATTTGGCCTGTGCCGAATTTTTTAAAGATATAAAGTTTGATTTGGTTATCTCAGGAATAAATAGAGATGCTAATTTAGGACAAGATCATTTCTACTCTGGCACAGTAGGTGCAGCCAGAGAGGCCGTATTTAGAGGGCATAAAGCTATAAGTGTAAGCTTGGTTTTAAATACAGATAAAGAAAATATTAAATATGATACAGCTATAAAGCTAATAATTGAGCTTATTAATCATAATATAGATCAATATTTAGGCTATTTAACTGTTTTAAATATCAATGTACCCAATATAAAGTTTAGTGAACTACGCGGTTTTGTTTTAGCTCCTTTAGGTTTTCGTCATTATTCCGATGAAGTAACTAAGCTTAAAGATGATGCTAATAATGAATGTTATCAAATTACAGGAAGCTTTCAGAGACCAAAAATTTATGACGGTACTACTGATTGTGAACTGATATATGAGTCTTTCGCTACAGCAACATGTTTAAGGTTAGTAAACGAATCTTCCCGTAATGAGAAGAAGATAGAGGAAACCCTGCATGATATTTCTCAAAGACTACCTTTTAACCAAAAAACTTAAGACATATCTACTGCTGCTTATTGTTTCTATTTTAAGTTCCTGTGCCTCTATAAAATCGGGTCATTATATTGCTCTGGCCAAAGGTGAAACTCTTGCGACTGTGGCAAAAAAACTGAATATTAAAGAATCTGTTTTAAAAAGACATAATCAAACCACTCAAGCGGGATGGATTTTTGTACCTTCAACAGTAGGTTTAATCCCAAGAATGAATAAATTATATTTCTTCAATGATTTTGAACCAGGACAATTTGTATGGCCAGTTCCTGGATCAAAAAGAATATCTTCAAAATATGGATATCGACGAGGTAAACCCCATGATGGAATTGATATAGCGGCTAGTTCGGGTACTCATATTATTTCTTCAGCTGATGGAGAGGTTGTTTATTCAACCAATAAGATTCGAGGCTACGGGAATATGATTGTTATAAAGCATATGGATGATTATTTTACTGTTTACGCTCACAATAGAAAAAACTTTGTTTCAAAAGGTCAGAAGGTTCATCAAGGTCAAGTAATTGGACAGGTTGGAAATACTGGTAGATCTACTGGTCCACACTTACACTTTGAAGTAAGAAAAAAAGATAGAAAACTAAATCCAATAACTTTTGTAGGTCATGAGCTTAATAATATTGCTGGAAACTAACGTTTTATTTTTTTAAAAGATCTAAAATTTTCAAATACATTTTAGCGGTATTTACAGCATCTTCTAAAGCAGTGTGCATTACTTCACCAAAGCCAAGATGCTTCATTAAATAACTACCCCCAACACATTCAGCAGGTAATTTTCCCATGTCGATTAGGCCATATACTAAACAGCTTAAATCTAGGGTTCGATGAGAAAAATGACTACCCATAAAATCCCATCCTAGATCTCTATTTAGAAAGGGAAGATCAATAGCAGACATAGATTTTCCAAAGAGAACAATTTTATCCGGTCCAAAGTAATTTTTAACTTCAGGTTTATTAAGATAATCAATTAATGTTTGCTTAAATTCTTCAAGAGTCTTACCAGACTGATGAGCTTTTTCTATAAGGACTTTATTATGTTCTTTTACCCATGGGTTTAGAGAAGGTTCGAGTTCTTCAAAGCTTGGACATTTGACGTAAAACCCCAAAGCTAATTTATCTTCGATTACACCACTTACTGTATCAAAAGGCACCATTGCATACTCAATGATAAGGCAATCTTGATCTAGACCTGTTGCTTCAATGTCAATTGATAAATATTTCATAAAATTAAACTATCTAAAATCTGCACTTAACGGACAGTGATCACTTACTTCGTTAAAAAGTAACCCAAGTTGTTGAGGGGTTGCTTTTCTACATTGTACAGTAGCACAATGTCCATTAGCAACGACTCTTCTACTTGGATCATAACCATTAAGTATTCTATTTGAAACTAAGATATGATCTAGGGCAGATGGTTCAAATGTATTATCGTTCATATTTTGTCCCGGCCAATAAGCAGTACAGTTAACATATTCTGATAAATCTCTTAATTGCATATTCATAATTGTTCTTCTAAAAGTATTATAAATATTTCCTTTGAAAATATATTCAGTTGTGTTGAAATCTCCCATGATAACAAAATCATTAATTCCAGCTGTTCTGATATCTGAAACAATTTGAGAAAGAATTTTCATTTGGTATTGTCTCTTAGCAATACTTCTATCTTGGCCACCAGATTTTAAATGAACTGCTATGGCAGAGAAATAATATTTATCGGCCATATTGTAAAAATAAGCGATTGCAGCTGGACGAGAACCCATATTGCAAACACCCTGCTGACTAGGATCACTTGAAGCCAGTCTTAAGTCTTGAGAAAAAGCAGTTATCTTAAGTTTATTTTTATTGTAGATAAAACCTAGCTTTTGATTATTTTGTCCTCCACAAGTAGTAAGAGCAACTCCATATTGAGGAAAATACTGTTGAATAAATCTTACGAATTCAGGAGCGTTTACAATTTCTTGAACACCAATAAGATCAGCATCTAATCCTTTAATTATTGTATAAAGAGCATTTTTATTTGTTGGTATATGTTGACGTTCATCATAGTCAAAATTTCTAATATTATAGCTAACAAGTTTTAAACCAGAGAAAGCGGTTAGGGAGATAAGTGTAGTAACGCATAGTATTAAAATCTTCATTTGCTCGTCCTTGTTATTAGCTCAAGTTTATTCAATTCATTAGCTGTTTCTAATGTCGAATATTAAATATCATGGCTTTAGATATGACAAGTGTTTTATTTCAAAAACTAAATGTAATTTAATGTTAGTATAATTAACCTCCTGTCTGATTGACATAAATACTCGGTTATCTTAGTTATGAGTAACCTAAACTTGGGAGGGAATTATGAAAACAACTATTATTGCATCTTTACTTGTTGCAACCATGGGGGCTCATGCAAATGCTCTTTATGATGACGCAAGGTATTATGACATTGAAGGTTTTACAACAGAAGAATTACCAGTTGATTACGTTGCAGATCAAGAAGTTATTCAAGGTGAATGCGACTTATTACCTCCAGGGGTTCCATGTGTTGATCCAACGGATCCAACTAAACCAATGCCAATTCCTGACGACCCAAATCTTCCACCAGGTTCAGGCGGACCATTACCAGGCCCTTATCCAATGCCACTTCCAGGTCCAGCTTCTAAAATTATGGCCTATGTTCAAGTAGCTGATGCTATCGTTGGTTTAGCTGAAAGAATTTATACATTAGTTGAAAAGGGAAGACCTAAAGTAAATGTTAAAGTTGAACCTGTTTCAGTCTTACCACTTGCTTCAGATAAAACATTCTATGCAGCTCAATCTCTATCAGGATGGTCAATGCCAGAGGCTAGAAAGTATAAAATGACTTACACAAATGGATTCAATATGAATGTTGTTGTATTCACTTATATGGTTATTTTCTCTCATGGTGGAAATCTAGAGGGAATGGGAAATTATATTACTTCAGCTAGAATTGTTCCTACTGATATTTCTGTTTCTTATGGATTTAGCTTAAATGCAAGCTTTAAACTTCAAGGGGTACAAAATCATGGTTCAAAAGAAAGTCCAATTGCAGGTGCAATTGTTGAACTTAACTATTCTGTATCAAGTATGATGAAGCACATGGAATCAAATGATAATTTTCATATCACTGGTTTAGGTGAAGTTAAAAAGTACTAATTTTTATTAATGATAAAGTATAAGGCCACTCTTAGTAGTGGCCTTTTTTATAGGTATTCAATCTCGCAAACCCCATTAAATTTTTCAATAAGTTCTCTTAAAGTAATTTGGCAGGCAAGTTCATCACCGTTCATGATACATTTTTTACATTGTCCTTTCCCAAAACACGCATAGGCGATAGGAATATCCTTAAGTACAAAAAACTCAAGAACTGCTATATCTAATTCTTTTTCAGATATTTCAAATTCAGTAATCTTTCCTGAGGCATTGCCTTTAATTGCTACACTTAATTTCACTATTATCTCTATTGTCTTTGAATAAATATGACTTTTTATCTTCAACCATGCCAAAGACATTTCCAAGTTTTGCGGAATAATAAACGGGAATATCAAATTTTAATAATTTATCAAGCTGTTCTTTAGTTCCTCTATCAGATTCATAGATAAGGCGGATTGGATTTTTTAAGATGAGGTGCCTCGAAAATGATAAGTATTCAGATAACTCTTCCTTATCAAGGGATTCTCTTATTTTATATTGAAGTAGATGATCTAAATGTTGATAGGGGCTTCTTCCAAAGTCGGATATAAGCCATGCAGAGATTTTATTTTTAAAATAACATAAGGTTTTAGGATATTTACTCATTTTAGATTCAAAAAATGTATACTTACCGGGTGAGAACTTAGTATTTTGTGAAGTACTGACTAATACAACGAAGTCTTTTAAATTAATCGAAAAACTATTTGAGACAGAGGACTCTTTAATAGTTTTAAATTGAGAGACATTACAAATAAGATCTTCTTTTTTATCCATTTTGGTTTCTTTAAAGTTGACCTGCTTTGCTTCTCCCACTACAAGTGAATAGTTAAGAGGTTTTAACCTTTCATTTTCTCTTAAATACTCTGTTCCTCTTAGAAAAAAAGAGGAGAGTATTTTTGACTTTTTAATCTCAGATAAATGTTGATTTAAATAGAAGCTAAATTCTTCAGATATTTTAAAATCTTTCGGGTGATAATCACTAATAACTTTGGCAATTTGTGATAATGAATGAGACCCATTAAATTGCTTATTGAAGAATTTAATAAAATTTAAAAAATTATGTTCCTCAGAATAAGAGTCATAAACATAAGTTTTACCATCTTTTATAATTGATGTTAAAAATTGAGAATTTACTGATGTTAAATCGGGACGGTAGTTCATTTGAAGTAACATCCATGCAGAAATAAGACTTGTTTTATTTAAAGGATTTTTAGGGTTCTTTGCAAAAGTATAAAAATTTTCATTAATTACGTCTTGGCTGGAATATAGTTGAAAATCATTTTCGTTATTACAGGTAAGTTCTTTTTTTATATCTATTTTTTCTCTTAAATCTACGCTTTCAGGTACAAAGACTGTACAGGATACGAGTATAATCAAAAGAAAAAAAAAACTTTTACTCATCTAAATACTCTATCTCTAGGTCTTTAGGGGGTTGATAGTTAGGATCTCTTGTTTCAATATTATCTAGATCCATTGATGCTGCCTCTTTAGTTGTAGCGCCTAGTAGATAATGTACCCACATACCACCTTTATCAAAGCTACAATGCTCCATATTTGATTTAATGACATCAAAACCACTGTTAATAATGATTTCAAAAATTTTATCAAATTCTTTTTCTCTATACCCTGTATGCCTTGCAGGTGGTGAAGGAATAAAATAAGTGAAACTTCTTACAATAAAGTAGTCTTTTTTAGTCGGTTTTTGGAAAAATCTTCCTAGCAAAATTTAGCTCCAGTATTTTGTTTATATTACGATTTTATTGTAGTTTCTCTCTTAAAGCCAGTAACTATCGATAATTCAAGAAAATAATTTATTAGTGTAGGCCTTTGCTCAAACATATAGTTATATATAAAGCTTGTGTATTCGGAATTTTTTTCCATAGCAAATTTTCTGTTTTTATTTTTCGAGTATTGGGTATAATTAAAGAAGGGAAGACAGGATGTTTTCTCGATAGCGGCAGGATGCCGGAAAAGTCAAAAAGAGGGGAGTCGTGCAGGGACTCCCCTTTTTTGTATAAAAAAATAAACTTACTCCTAATAACAAAACTAATTTTCAATAATACACATCTAGACAACATTGAAAGCAATGTCATATGCTTTGTTAAATTAAAGGTTAGAATATGGAATTATATTTTCAGCAAAAATCTGAAGAAGTAGTTAAGAAATATTTTTTAGGCTTCATAAAAATATTATTAATAGTTGCTGGAAGTTTTTTAGTATGAGCGATGGTGTTGGTTAATTGTTTCTAGGGGGCTTCGGTGCTAGGG
>CAYGTU010000160.1:0-6873 GCA_964352945.1 uncultured Bacteriovoracaceae bacterium | reverse complement strand
CCTTGTAACGAGTGATGAGCTAAGCTAATCTCATCCAGATCAACTAAAAATGCATCTAATTCTGAAACTAGCGTGTTCTCTTTAGCAAAATTTTTATAACTACGAATCGATTTAACTAAATTCTTTAAATCTTTGCCTTGTTTTTTATAATCTTTATATTTATGACCAGAATCACTTACCTTTTCTTTCCAATTATTAAAAATACGTTCATCCTGATCCGGAAAATCATTTACTCCTGTGCAGCTAGAACTTTTAAATCTAATTTTTGATAATCTTTTTGAAACCACCACAGAGATCATCGTTTGAATTACATTTTCATGAAGGCACTTTACAAATCCACCGCTCTTTTCTATTTCTTGAAAAATCTCCCAAGATTTATGAGCTAAATTATTTGTGTATTCTTCCACAAAATAACTTCCTCCAGCGGGATCAAGAACTGAAAGAGCAAATGCTTCATCTTTTAAAATATTATATGTATTTCTAGAAATCTTATCTGAAAAGAGATTAGAATATTTATTACTCTCGAGTCGATCAAATTTTTCGGTTAAAATTAAATCATAATTTAAAACATTAAGTGAATTCACTGAACTATTTAGAGCCGAAAAGCTTGCAGTTGTTGATCTCAAAACATTCATCCAAGGATCATAGATAGACATCATTCTTTTAGATGTTTGAGCATTGATTGCTAACTCATTCTCATTTAAATCAACCTTAAGTTCTTCGAAGACTCTTGCAAGACACCATCTCAAGGCACGTGTTTTAGCAATACCTGTGAAAAAATTTGCATCATAACTTAGCTTAAAACTCAAAGCTGATACAACTTCATTTAAGTCAATATTGTTTTTATGAAATATTTTTAAATATTCAACCACTATTCCAAGTGTAAAAGCGATCTCTTGTTCTTCACTTGCTCCGGCATTATGGTAAATAGAACTATTGATTTCTAAAAATTTAGCTTTTTCAAAAAACTCACTTTTCCATTTAAATAATTCACAAAGATTTGAAAAATAAAAATCTAGGTCAAAATTGATAGAACCATTTTGAGCCCAATAGGAAATGGGATCTATATTAAAATTGATATCTAGTTTTTTATCTAATAAATTGTTTTTAGCTAATACATTTTTAATAAAAATTGTTTTAAGTAAGAAGTCTTCACCCATATCTACAGAAATAGAATTTTTAGTTAAATCTACATCTTTAAAAATATGTAAAAACTCATCACCATTAATTAAATCGATATAAGATGAATTGGAGTGGTTTAAATTAACTAAAAAAGAATTTGCTCCATTATTAACCGCCTCTTTTACCCTTCTATTTATTTCACTTAAATCATACCCATCTACTTTATGAACTAAAGAAACTGGTTTAGGCACAAGACTATCACTACGAAGATAAGGATAGTGTCCTGGAAGATTGTTTAAAGGTATCTGTTTGCTAGTGGAATCTTTAGCATAGAGCGGTTGAATCTGAAGGCCCTCATAATCCTGCTTAATAAGCGTAGTACTAAGACTCACTTTTTGTAGATCAAGAGAGATTTGATTTTGCCATTTTTTATAATCAGAAGAGTCGAATCCCTTCATAAAATTCTTCATGAATTGCCTATTAATTTATTTTGCAGTGCAAACTATTATATATAGACAAATATATTTTGTTTCGCTTTATTTGTCCAAAATATATGTGATATTATATATTAAGGGGTAATCTTGAATTCAACGCTTTTGGTCGAAAAAGACTCTCGATTTGAGTCTATTTACACATTAAATCTTAAAATATCCGTTGGGCTAGATATTGTCTGCAAAGCGTCTGCTAAGCATGCAATTGATTTCATAGAAAAAGAAGATGTGAAATTAGTAATCATTAATGTTTCGGAATTAAATACAGATGCAGAAATTGGACTATTTCCCTTGCTCAAAGATAAAAATATTCCTTTCATTTTAATTGGAACTAAAAAATTAAAAGTTTTAAAATCTGAGAATATTATTAGATCAAGGCTTGATATAAAAAGCTTAATTAGAACATGTGCTAAGTTACTTAACATAACGGCACAACAGATGGCCGAATTAGAAGTTCCTAAATACTTCCCTATTCCTCTTGAGTTTTTTCTTCATCTTGAAAGAACAACTATGCCTATATATAAAAAAAATAGTGAAGATAAAGAAGAATATAGCGAAGTTTTTGAAACGAATTCCGAAGTAAAAAAAGATAAAGTCGATGAGTTAATCAAAAGTGGCATTACTACATTATATATCGGAAATTTAATGCGCTTAAAGCTGCTAACGCTAGTTACTTCTGAAGTTGTTAGTAAATTAGAACTAGAAAAACTCAACGCCGATGAACAAAGTAAGGCCAATGAATATTCTCAACAATTAGTTTTTGAAAAAATTCAAGAGTATGGAATTACCAAACAAGCAGTCCAATTATCTAATAAAACAATCAAAGGGATAATGGATGGATGCAAAAATGAAAGAAAGGTTAAGAACTTAGTTCAAAGGTTATTAGATAATAAAGCGTCTTATCTATTTCGACATACCCAAGTAATTACCTATGTAGGAACTCACTTAATTACAAATCTTGATTGGGGAACAGCTGAACAAATTGAAAAATTTGGTTTCATTGCTTTTTTCCATGATATTGCTCTTAAGACTGATAAGCAGGCACAAGTTTATAGTGAGCTTGAGCTTGAAACAGGAAACTTTGATATAGCAGAAAAAGATTTGATAATCCGTCATGCTCAAATTGCTGCAGAAATGATTCACAGCTACCCAAATGCTCCTATGGGAGTTGATATTCTACTTCGTCAACACCATGGCACAACAAACGGAAGAGGATTTACCGAAACCTTTACAGCTAACCTCTCTCCAATGGCAATTATTTTTGTTATAGCAGAATATTACACTCATAAACTTTTAGAAAATATCACAAAAGATGTATCAACTAAGCAAATGATAGGATTTATGAAAGAAAAATTTCCTACAGCTCGATTCAAGAAATACTTAGAAATCCTAGAACAAATTACAATCTAAAAATTAATTAAAACCTTTAGTGCCAAGAGTCTGAAAAGTTTCGCCTGTTTTTGGGTGAACTAATTCAGTTTTGTTCTTATAAATTCTTGAACTACTATAAAGAAGTTTTAAGGCTTCAAATTTTGGCATAATTTTATATTTATCCGGATACATTTTTTGAATAACTTTTGAAACGTCTTTTGTATGTCTACCAGACATATTACAAAAAATATGGTGTTCAATATGATAGCCAAAATTCATATGTAGCATTTCAAAAAATGGATGGTTTGAAACATTTAGTGAGTTTGCAAGTGGATCATTTATTTTAGTTAATGGACTTAAATTGTGATTAGTTGAGATATAACTCATAATTGTATAATTCATACCCATAAAAGGAATAACAACCAACCAAAGAATATTGCTAGCCCCCACCATATTTATGTATGAAGTAGCTAGGATTATCAGAGCCGTAAATTCTACCGTCACTCTTTTGTGGTCCATATTATCCCACATTTTATTTCCAAATCTCATATAGATTTGATTTAAAAAACTTTGAAAAGAAAACCAAAAAAAGAAATAAAAATAACTTCTAATAGTCCCTGAACCAGGAGTAAACTCAAAAGCCCACTTCATAAACTTACTTCTCTTATAAACACCTAAAGTTGGAAAAGCATCTGGATCTTTATAAAGTAGCTGAGTATTACCATGGTGAAGATTATTATGCCAAAATCTCCAATAAGTTGGAGACATTAAAAAGGGTCCAAATAAAATAAATCCTAGAGCATCCTGTAAGTTTTTCCCTTTAACTATTGAACCATGTAAAACTTCATGTGCAAGTAAAGCGCAACCACCAGTCATCATTCCGATAGCTATACCACAAAGTAATTTTACTAAAAGATTGGGATTGGAAGTTAAAACAAAATTAATTAATAATATATTAAGGGTAATAAAAATGATTCCAACAAAAAGTCTACTTGGAGTTGGGTCAAAATAATCTTTCGGCAGTTCTTTTGAAATTTCTTTATAGTAAAAACCAAGGGGTTTTAACGTATCTTCAAATTTAGGTTGAGAATTTATCGATTCAGGCTTAGCAGCATTTACTGACTCTAACTTGCTTTTATCATCATTTGAGTGATCTGAATTTGATATATTATCCAAAATTTTCCCCTGAAAGAATTTAATATTTAGTAATGAAATTTTTTACACTTAATATAGGATAATTTAAAGATTAAATTACACTTAGAAGGTGTTTTTATGTAAATGGTTATGGCAGTGCAGCAATATAAGTGACCCAGGCTTCACAAGTCTCGGCTTCTTCAGTTCTTACAAAGTTGCCATCCCCTCCGCCTTCACCATCATCACCTTCCCAATATCCATAAGTTTTCGAAAAGCCAGCATCAATGAGAATTTCTCTTAATTCTGCCATTGACCACATTCTCCAATCATAGGTGAATATGTCTTTCTGTTTTTTCATTCCTTTTGGCTTAAAATGTATTGCATACATACATTCGTTTGTAATGGGATTAAATTTTTGGCAATCCCAATAATAAGAAAAATTTGGATGCTGAGTTTCTTCTTCAATTTCCGTTTGGCAATCAGGCCCTCCAAAAAGATCTAAAAGAAATAAGCCGTCTTTTTCCACCCCAGCTCTAACATGCTTAAAATAATTTAATAATTCAGCACGTTTTTTAAAAATAAAATAAGAAAAATTAAAAGCTACAACTAAGTCAGCTTTACGACTTGAATAATCATCGAGAACATTACCCATAATATATTGCATGCGAGACTGCTGACTTTTACTTAATTTTGAATAATGGTTTTCTTTACCATATTTAACTGGCTCAGGATCAAGATCGATACCATAAGCTTTATGTTTATTAGATTGAGTCGTCCACTCACATGCTAATTTAGCTGTTCCACAAAAATCTTCCCTTAGTGTAAATGGCTTTCTTCCTCTAATTTCTTTGAATATTTTATTGAGTGTTTCTAATTCGCCTTCAGTATTTTGTACTGATTTTTCATAATACTTATACTTATCTTCAATTGAGAAATGTTTAATCACTTTTTTCATTTATTGCCCTTAACAGAATATTTTATGCAGTGGATGATCAATATCGGTATATTCTACTACAAGCTTCTTCAATTTATCAAAGTTTTTAATATCTAATCTAATAGCGAGTACATCTCTAGATGACTTATTAAAGCAACGAATGTGATTAATTTTGTGTTTATTGTCATATTTAATTTCATAAATATCTTCCCATCTAACTTTTACTCTTTCCATTAATGAAGTGTATTTTATTTCACGGGGACCATAGATAAATTGATAATCTACAATGATCTCATACTTTGAATTTGTTAATAAAGGGTATTTTCGGTACAAATAGAAACTCAAAACGGGCCCAAGCAGCCTAGCAAAACCAATAAGTTTTAAAAGAACCTCTTTACCTACAGGACCAAACTTTTCTGCATTAAATGGATTATTGATATACTTAGCATAAATAAATTCGGGAAAAATGACCCAGCATACATACATGACACCTATTATCAAAAAAATCGCAATGGGAGAAAAATCTTTTCTATCAAAAGAGTTTTTCTTATCCATAAATGCCATTTTATTTAATTTATCAAGCTGAGAAAGTTTAGATTCATATTCAGCAGCTTTAAGATCATCATGGGCCTTAAAATCTATCCTACGATCTTTATCCAATGAAGAGATATTGACCTTGCTTTCAACGTCCTCTATTTCTTCATTTATATCTTTTTTGATTTCAAAACCTAAATCAACTTCTTCATTTAGTTCATTTAAATTCGTTTTATCTTCACTCATTATTTTAGACTAACCAAAATGTCTTCTAGTACATTAACAGTCTCTTCTATATATGGATCTTTTCCTAAATTTTCTTTAACTTCTTCATATTTTTCTTTATCAATGTCTCTATTAAGCTTTTCAGTTGATTTAAAAACTAAATCTTTATTAACATCTTTAATTTCAAAGTCTTCTGATTTTTTCTTTAAAAGATCTTTCTCTTTATTAAACTCCGCTAAAGATAGTTTTCTTTTAGTATCCTCTTTTTTAGCTTTAAACCAATTTACTGATTCTTGAATTTTCCTAAACTTAGAATTTTGAGAGATTCTTTTATTGCTATTTGTTTTTAATGAATCAATATCATATTTAAATTTATCCCAAAGCTTATAATCAACTTTATCAACTTTTGACCATTTTAAAGCATAGTCTAAGTATTGCTCACCTGTTTCTAAATAACCTAAAGTATCCGGGAAAATTAAATCTGGCGTTACACCCTTAAACTGAGTTGAACCACCATTAACTCTATAAAATTTCTGTATAGTTATTTTAAGAGCACCCATAGAAGTTAAACTTCTTACCACTGGAGTAACATATTGGTTTAAATCACTAATCGTTTGTACAGTTCCTTTACCATGAGAGTGATCCCCTCCAATAATTACAGCTCTTTTATAATCCTGCAATGCTGCTGCAACAATTTCTGAGGCTGAAGCTGAATGACGATTAATTAAAACAACCATTGGCTTATCAAATACTATTTCAGGGTCCGTATCCTTTAGCACTTCAGTAGTACCAACATGATTTTTAACCTGAACAATTGGTCCATCTTTAATAAAGAGACCAGACATTAGACGAGCGTCTTCAAGTGCCCCTCCTCCATTATTTCTTAAATCTAAAATTAATCCATCAACATTTTCTTTTTTTAGTTTTACTAACTCAGCTTTAACATCTGCTGAACAGTTTCTACCATTGGCATCTTGAAAATCACGATAGAATTTCGGAACAAAAATATAACCAAATTTCTTTTTTAATTTTTTAGATTCAATAATAGAAACAAGGTTTGGT
>CAYGTU010000159.1:0-7027 GCA_964352945.1 uncultured Bacteriovoracaceae bacterium | reverse complement strand
TAATCTTTAAAAACCAAAATCTAAAAATATTAACTAATGATGTAAAATCACTTTGTAATTTTGCTTTAATTAATGGTTATAAAACAAGATGCTCGTTTAAAGATATTACACTTGCTCATTTTCTTTTAGATCCTTCTACGAAATCTAACATTGATTTAGTTTTAGAAACATATGTTGATGATCAATTAGTAGAGATGAATGAAGAAAATTTTGGAAAAGCTGTAGCTCAAAGAGCAATGCTTATTGAAAAAGCTGAGAAAATAATTTTTAAAAAGCTCAAAGAATTTGGAGCCTTAAAAGTATATGAAGAAATTGATCTACCTTTAGTTCCCATTTTATCAAAAATGGAAGTTCATGGAGTGAAGCTTGATTCAAAATATATTAATTCATTAGAGAAAAAATTCACTAAAGAAATTGAAAAAATTGAAGAACAAATTATTAAAGAATCAGGTGAAGATAGTATTAACCTCAATTCACCAAAACAAGTAAGCCATTTATTATTTGAAATATTAGAGCTTCCTGTATTAAAGAAAACTAAAACAGGGGCCTCAACAGATTCAAGTGTTTTAAGTGAATTAGCTTTAAGAGGTGATAGCGAGATTCCTGGTCTCATTTTAAAGTATCGAGAGCTAGGAAAATTACTTTCAACTTACGTTAAAGTGTTACCAGAAATGGTTAATCCTAAAACGAAAATGATTCACACAACTTTTAAGCAAACCAATGCAGCGACTGGAAGACTTTCAAGTGATCATCCGAATTTACAAAATATTCCAATCCGAACAGAGAATGGAAGAAAAATTAGAAAAGGCTTTGTAGCTGAAGATGGCCATTATTTACTTTCTGCCGATTATTCTCAAGTTGAGTTAAGACTCTTAGCACATCTTTCCGGTGATAAGGTAATGATTGATGCTTTTAAAAACGATCGCGATATTCATGCTCAAACAGCTTCAGAAGTATTTGGTATTCCTCTAGAAAAAGTTTCTAAAGATGAAAGATCAAGCGCCAAAGCAATTAACTTTGGATTGATGTATGGACAGTCTTCATTTGGGCTTTCAAATCAATTGCATATATCAAGAGCTGAAGCGAAAGATTATATTACAATGTATTTTGATCGCTTTAATAAAGTAAAAAGTTATCTGGATGAATTAAAAGAAAGTGCAGAAAAATCGGGTTATGCTGAAACAATGTTTAAAAGAAAAAGAATATTAAAAGATATAAATGCAACAAATAGAAATATAAAAGCTATGGCCGAAAGAATTGCTATTAATAGTCCTATTCAAGGAAGTGCGGCAGACATTATAAAAATTGCTATGATAAATATTGATAAAGAAATTGATAAAAATGATTTAAAATCTCAATTAATTCTTCAAGTACATGATGAATTAATTTTTGATGTGCCTGAAGGCGAATTAGATAAAATGAAAGTGATTGTAAAAGAAGGAATGGAAAACGCTATTAAACTAAAAGTACCTTTAAAAGTTGATATGGGGATTGGTACTGATTGGTATGACTTAAAGTAGGCAATATGAAAAACTGGAAAGAATATTTAGTTGGTTTGATTACAATAAGTTTATTTGTAGGGATAATGAGTAGAGACCCTATTTCTCAGAGCTTGATCTATCATAATTTTGCAGATCAAAGAATGTTTTTAGGAATCCCCAATTTTTTTGATGTCATAAGTAATTTGATATTTATCGTTATTGGATTTCTAGGAATTAATTTTTCTTTTAAAAATAATCTTTCAGCCGCTTATAAAGTTTTTTTTATTGGCGTCTTTTTAGTCGGACCAGGTTCAGCTTATTATCACTGGGCACCAGATAATGCTCGTTTAGTGTGGGATAGGTTACCAATGACAGTTGGATTCATGGGACTATTCTCTGCTCTGATGGGAAGTTATATCAATCCCAAATTAGAAAAAATATTATTAGTACCCTTAGTTTTATTGGGCTTATCAAGTGTAGTTTATTGGGCAGCCTATGATGATTTAAGATTTTATGCTTTTATTCAAGCGGCACCTCTGGCAGTTATTCCCTGCTTATTTTTCTTATACAGAGATGTGAAATTTGAACAAAAATATTTATTGTTTGCACTTATATCCTACGGTCTAGCTAAATTAACAGAATCTAAAGATAGTTTAATTTATGATCACTTTTTTCATAGCGGCCATACTATTAAACATCTATTAGCTGGGGTTGGATCTATTTTTATTTATAGAATGCTTAAAAAGTTTAATGAGAAAGAGAAAGCTCAGCAAACATAGCAGCGTGATCACTTGATTTATTTTTTTCGGTCCAAGCATTTTTAACAGCCAAACCTCTAACAAAAAAATGATCTAGTTCACCAACTAAAAACTTTTTTCTTGAATCTTTTTTGAAGTTAATATCGAATAAACCTTCATTATAAAGAGTTTTCTTAAGCCATTTTTTTCTTTTCTTTAAGTGAGTATTAAAATCTCCTGCATAGATTACTGGTCCATCATGATTTTTAATTAACTCAACAGCTTGAAGAACTTGTGCTTGGAATTTAGCAGTACTTGTAAAATTCATTCCATGAATATTTATTACTAATAAATCTTTATCCGAGCCATCGATCTCATAAAAAGCCGTGCTTGTTGTTTTAGGAGTACAAATAAAAGATTCTAGTCCTTCAGTTCTGATATTTCTAAAATCTAATGGTGTTACTTTAGAACCTAACATTGTACCTGTAGGGGTATGATTATCTTTTTTGTAGATAAAGCTTACAGCAAAATCGAATTGAAAGTTTGGTAGATGTTCCAAAGCACTTACAACATGATCACTCCAATAACCTTCTTGTAATAAAAGTAAATCTTGGTTCATGGCCATTCTAGAAAAATCACGATCAAATGTTTTTTTATAGCCTTTTAAAATATTCCAAACTAAAACTTTTATGGATTTTGGATTAAGCGCTCTCTCACTTGATTCACCTAATTGAAGGTGTGATTGACTTAAAGGCGGTATTTCATATTTTTTTCCAAAGGCACATTTAAGGGATGCATCGGCTGGGTTAATGAAAAGTGCAAAAATAATTAAGCTTATAAAAACTATAAAACTCTTTCTCATGTCGACTTCCTTGTCCAGTTTTCTACTTTCTATAGAATAGTTAAATAACTGATTTGTGTGTGTTAGGTTTTGGTCACAAATCTGTTCGGAGTCCTTAACAAAATTATAAATGAGAGTTGTCGCGATGCGCAAAGATGGGTAATTCTTTCTCTAAATTAATATTAATCTAATTTACTTCGAATAGAGTTTTGATTGAAATAACTGAATTAGTTGATCCGGTTAGTTCTACTTTAATGAATTCATCTTCATCTTGATAAGTTCCGTCAGTTTCATCTAGATCAGAAATAAGAGTATCGTTTTTATCATAGCAATCAGAGAATTCAATATTTGAATTAAAAGCGGTGTATTCACATTTATACATATAGTCCGCAGGGCCTCGATAATTGTAATAGATAGCAACTTTAGTTAAATCAGCAATTGTTCCACTAGTTAGTGTTATATCATCAGGAAACTCAACGTAGCCCGTTCTATTGGGAACATAATCAACTTGAAAAAGAGCAGAGTCACTATTACTTCCATTATCTTTAGTTTGATTAATAAATATTTCTCTAGGTGAAAGAGGATTACTTGAATCAGCTTCTTTTTTATCAGCGCTTTTAATCGCTTTACCACATCCAACTAAAGAGAAGAGAATTGTTAAGATAATAAGACTTGTTATGCTTGCGCACATCTAAGTAACCTCATTTAAAAAAAGTTTACTCAGCTCTTATCGTACCGCGTCAATTATGAATTAATTTTAATTTGATTTTTTTGCCTACTCTTGAGTAATAGGCTCAGACTTCTTTTCTTCTAGTTCTTCAATATACTTTTCTAGTACATCTTTCTTACTCTCTTCATCTATGTGATATCCGTAGTGATTTACAATATCTTCAGCAGTGATGATGCCTACAATTCTCTTATCATTAATTCTGCTGACAACTATAAGTCTACTAATTTTGTTTTCTTTTAATTTCTTAAAAGCAATTAAAAGTGATTGATCAGGATAGATTGAAATGACTTCTTTTTTACAAATATTTTCTAAATAACAATTACCTTGGTATTTTGCATAAGCAAGAGCTAGTTCACTGGTTGAAATAACTCCAAATAAAACACCATTTTTAATAATTGGATAGCCAGAAATTTCAGATCGCCCAACAACTTTTAGCGCTTCCTTAATTTCTAAATTTGCATTGAGAGTTTTTACTTCTCGAATCATTGCATTTTCAACAGTTAATTCTTCTAAGTGTTCATCATCATCACGGTTTGGTAGGTGGATTCCATCTTGTTCAGAAATTCTTTCATAAATAGATCCATTAGAAACTTTATGTGAAATTAAATAAGAAGTAATATTAGCAACCATTAGTGGAAGCATAATTTTATAATTTTGAGTCATTTCAAAAATCATAATAATAGAAGTAAAAGGGGCTCTAATAACTGAGGCAAAGAATGCACCCATGCCTACTAAAGCGTAAGCACCTACCGGCGAAGTAAATTCAGGCATAATTAATTGAAAGATACTTCCAGTAAAAGCACCAATCATTGCACCAATAAATAAAGTGGGGAAAAATAAACCACCACTTATTCCAGAAGAATAACAAAGAGCAGTTAGGATAAATTTGAAAACAAGTAATGCTAAAAGAATCTTTGGATTTGTTATTTGATTCAAAAGTGTTTCAGAAATAATTCTATGTCCAGACCCTAGAACATCAGGATTAATTAAACTTACTCCTGCTACAACAAAAAAAACTACCATTATTAATGTAAGTTTATGATGTCTAAATATTTTTTTCTCAACAGTTCTTAGTTTTAAAACTGTTTTAACAAATAACGGGCCTAAAAAGGCTGCAGCAATACCTATAGTGAGATAAATAATAAATTCATAAGGGCTCTGCATTTGATATTGAAGACGTGTAAAAATGGGATCCATTCCATGTAAGAATGCAGTTGTAAAAGAAGCAGTAACACTGGCAATAACAATTGAGCCAAGCATTTTTGTATTGAGATCCCCTACAATTTCTTCAAGTGTGAAAAGTACTGCAGCAATTGGAGTATTGAATGCACCAGCGATTGCTCCTGCACTACCTACAGCAACGAGGGCCTTAACTTTTCTTTTTGAAAGTGAAAAAAAGTTTCCTAGACTTGATCCAATTCCTGCGCTGATTGCTACGGTTGGACCTTCTCGCCCGAGTGAAAAGCCAGAGCTTAAAGACAGAACTGAAGTAACGAGTTTAGCTAACCACTGACTTGCAGAGATTTTTCCATGATGAACTACGAGACCAATTTTAATTGTGGGTATACCCGAACCAGAAGTATTAGGAAAAAGTCTAGTTGTAATATAGCCCGAAACAAAAACTAATAACCCTGCTTTCCATAAAGTATGGATAGTAAAAGCTTGATTTGATTGAATTAGATTTGTTATAAATGCGATTAAGTGGTGCAGTGAAACAGCTGTGATACCAGCGAGTATACCAACAACTAGAGTTAATCCAAAAAATATTTTGTCTTCGTCCAAGCCAAACTTATTGAGCTTTCTTAAGACTTTAATTTGCCAGATTTGAGATAATTTCATTTGTTGCTATGCGGTAAATTTCTAAGTTATTGTTCTTATGTATAAATTATAGCACCTAATAAGGCGAATGTTTTTTTTATTTTTCTCGACCTTGACACACGCTCAATAGGTATTAGATTGTGGTGAAGAATTTTTAATATAAAATTTGGCGCATCGCTTTAATGAGTGATGGCCTCTAAAACACAGGAGCAATACATGTCAGTTAGACCATTACATGACAGAGTTTTAATCAAGAGATTAGAAGAAGAAACTAAGACAGCAGGTGGAATTATTATTCCTGATAACAACAAAGAAAAACCTTCTCAAGGTGAAGTTGTTAATGTTGGAACAGGTTACAGGTTAAACGACGGAACTCTTAGAGGTTTAGACGTTAAAGCTGGGGACAAAGTTCTTTTTTCAAAATATGCAGGAACTGACGTAAAAGTTGCTGGTAACGATTATTTAATCATGAAAGAAGATGAAATTTTAGGAATTATTCAATAATAAACAACAAGTATAAAAAGGAGTAGATATGTCTGCTAAAGAATTAAAGTATTCAGAAAAAGCACGTAATTTAATTTTAAATGGTGTTAACTCACTTGCTGATGCAGTTAAAGTTACACTTGGACCAAAAGGAAGAAACGTAGTTATTCAAAAATCTTTTGGAGCACCAAGCATTACTAAAGATGGTGTAACTGTTGCAAAAGAAATTGAATTAGAAAACGCTTTTGAAAATATGGGCGCTCAACTTGTAAAAGAAGTTGCTCAAAAAACTAATGAAGATGCTGGTGACGGTACAACTACTGCCACTGTACTTGCTCAAGCAATCTACAGAGAAGGTGCTAAGCTTGTAGCTGCTGGACATAATCCAATGGATCTTAAAAAAGGAATTGATTCAGCTACTACTAGAGTAATTGAAGAATTAAAATCAATGACTAAAGAAGTAAAAACAACTGAAGAAATTTCTCAGGTTGGATCAATCTCTGCAAACAATGATTCTGAAATCGGAAAAATGATTGCAGATGCAATGGATAAAGTTGGTAGAGAAGGTGTTATTACTATCGAAGAATCTAAAACTGCTGAAACTTATTCAGAAACAGTTGAGGGTATGCAATTTGATAGAGGTTATTTATCTCCATACTTTGTAACTAATCCTGAAAAAATGATTGTTGCATTTGATAATCCAAATATCCTTATCACTGATAAGAAAATTTCAAGCATGAAAGAATTACTTCCAATCCTTGAAAAAGCTCTTCAAACTGGTAAGCCACTTTTAATTATTGCTGAAGATATTGATGGTGAAGCACTAACAACTTTAGTTGTTAACAAGCTTAGAGGAACTTTAAATGTTTCTGCTGTTAAAGCTCCAGGATTTGGAGATAGAAGAAAAGAAATGTTAAAAGACATTGCTATCTTAACT
>CAYGTU010000158.1:0-7051 GCA_964352945.1 uncultured Bacteriovoracaceae bacterium | reverse complement strand
GATAAATGAACAACGAATTGGAGAATAGAAATGAAGAGATTATTAATTGGATTATTAGTTGTCCATATAAACAAGCAAAAAGTAAGATTATTACTTTGTTTTCTAGGGTAAAGTTTCTGATTAAAAAATTATCAATTTTTTCTATTATCATATTCTTGTTCAGTTATTTTTTTCATAAAGATTTCGTTCTTTTGAATAGAAAAGTTTATCTCGAGCATAGTGAGTTTTATGCCATAAAGTTCGAATTTCTCGTTTGGGCTTAATTCATTATTTAGTTGGTTCCAGTACTTGAAGAGATATCTCGAAATTTCACCTAAGTTTTTACGATTAGGATTGTAAACGACAGTTCTTAGAGAATAACCAAAATTTGCATCTTCATTGTTTAAGGCATCAAAAATTTTTTCCTGAAACCTTAATTTAAATTCTTCTGATTTTACTTTGCTTGTTTTTACCTTTGCATAGATTCTTCTGCTGTTTGTATGAAAAGTTGAATACATTCCAAAGCTTCCACCATACCAAATTGAGGTTGGGCCAGTATGAGCTAAATAACCAAGCGTAATAGAGACTATAGTCATCAAGAGCGGCACGATATACGGTATAAACGCACGATAATCTTTCTTATCGTGCGTAGTACCTACTTAAGCATTGAGGAGTTTGTAGCTTTCAAAAAAGCTGAAAATATTTATAATGATTGCAATATAGTAAATTTTTTCATTTTCTCTGCTACATTGTGCAAGCCCTAATGTTAATAAGATACCTGCAAAGCCATGAATTGGTAGAACAAAATATAATGTGGACACAAATAGAACTAAGAGCATGTCACCAATTGAATATTTATTTCTTATTTTAAGGTTGAATATTAAAGAAATCGCAATTAAAGCTTCTATTATTATTGTTCCTAATCCTGAAATATACAGAATATTCTTTTGATAATAGTTTAGTTCATACAAACCTTTATAAAGTAATAGATCTCCATTTCCATCACGATAAGGATTTAAGTATATAAAGTTAGATAGCTTCAACTGATCTATAGGTATATTTAAAATATAGTGAGCAAATGAATGCAATCTTTTTTCAATAAATATTGTATGCTCAAGGAAGCTATTATCTAAGTATTCTCCAAAAACTAACTTCCATATCGAAGCCATTAAAAAAATACCAATAATGGTAACTCGTGCATTTATTTTAAGAAGTTGCTCATTATAATTATTTGAAAAATTAATCAACGATAAAATCCATATTAAAAAGATCCACTTATGATTATCTAATGTATTAATATTGAATATCACATGGAGCAAATATGCAAAAAGCAAAAAGACGTAAAACTTCTTAAAATCTTGTAATTTATCAAATATTAATCCAAATAGACAGATTATAAAAGTTGGAACTATGGTCAAATCCATTAATGGCTCACTTATAAAAACCATTGGCCAAATCATAGTAAGTTTTTTAATAACTTTGTATTTATCTAATTCAGATAGATAATTATTAAATTTATCGTAATGTTTTTGTATATTCATTTAATTTTTCATATTTTTTAAGTTTAATATTTAGCTTCCAAATTTCAATATTTACTGCGTGAAATTGTGCAAGCCCGAAGTTGCTCCCATAAGATTTAACTGATTCTAAATGGTTGTTAGAGCTACCTACTTTAAATTCAAGAGAATAGTTTGGAACCAATTTAATTGTATCCCCACTTTGAATGAATTTTTGATTTAAAACTTTATCTATAAATCTTGAAAGATTTCTATTTGTTGGAAAATCTACAATAGAGCCAAAGTCTCCTTCATTAAGAGAATCTACTAAAATATTAAATGATTTTTTGTCGTATTCTAAAACTTTAAAGGAATCATTTTGATTTAACTTGTATTTAATTATTGGAAAACGTACCTCAATTCTGGAAAACATCCCGTACCCTCCCCTCAGCCAAGGACTCATTTTGGATGTATTTAGAAGATATATATGATTTGCAATTATACCTAGTAAGATTATTGAGGGGTAATAGTTAGAGTAAAATTTTTTTAAATTACTAATCATAATAAATTATGTCTTGAGTAGACATGAGATGTATTTAGCATTGCTGGTTGCTTGGATACAGGTAACCTTTTAGTTGTATTTCCATCAAATAGTTGAAACTCACCTATTTCATTAAAAACAATGAAATTATTATTATTAGGAGAAATTGAAATACCTAAAGGTTTTTGCATTTTATAAACGTGTAGAAATTTTAAATCTTTAATACTCCAAAAAGTGATAGCATGTGAATCAGGGTGTGTAACACCAATTATTCCTGTCTTATCATTTGCGCAGACACTTAGAGAAAATCTCTTCAGAATATTATTTGTTTTTAGATTTGATTGAAAATATTCGATTTTCTCTGAGTTTTTTTTAAGATAGGCTACAGGGGGAACCTCAAGGAATTGGGGGTCAGCATCGGTATAGTTATATTGTCTTAGTGACATATAAACAGTGTCATTTTCATCGATATCTAAATGTCTTATAGTTACATCTTTATACTTTGTATCTATTTTAAATTCTTTAACTTTCTTTTTTTTGATTGGATCAATTACAACAAGACTACTTTGTAAATTATCTCTAGGTTGTACAACATTTTCGAGAATGTATTCTTCATCTTTCACCGTTGTTAATCCTGCGTGACCAGAGTTTGCTACGGCTATAAGACCATTGCTTAGGTATTTCATTTCATGAGGCGCATACCCAAAGCTTGGCAACTGATCAAGTATTTTTCCGTTAGAAGCATCTCTAATACTTATTATCCCCTCACCTGTTTTGAAATGATTTTCTGTACAATATAGAAGTTTACCATCTGCACTAACTAATCCATGGCCATAGAAATAATAGCCTTTTGTATCAAAAAATTCATTAACAACTTTTTTTGTTTTTACATCTATAATTGTAGACGTAGTCGATGGTCTTTCACCAAGGGCATAGACGATATTTTTATTTACTGGGTTTAAAACAATGGAGTGAACATGATGACTAGTAACAATTCTATCAATTTTTGCTTTATTAATATCCCAAATTGTTACAGCGTAATTTCTTTTTTTAGGTATATCAACATCAGCTCCGATAATATACGGAAAGTCTTCGATGGAGAGTTTGTCACTGTTTAATGTACAGGAATTTAAAAAGTATAATGCAGGTATAGACTGTATACCAAGCTTTATTAATGTTCTGCGATTAATATTCATTTCAACTCCTATAAAATAATATCATATATATATAAAACTTAAAGGACATTAAAGTTTTAGTGGAATCAATATTCGCTAATATCAATAGCGCATGGCATAAGGTAATGATCTTTTAAAATTGCTTTACTTGGAATTCCCATAGTAGAAAAATCAACATTGTATTGAGCAATATTATATTTGTAAGGTTTTTTATTAAATGTTCTCTTAAAATGATTACAAATATATTGCTGTGAAAAATGTTTTATAAAATCTTGGTTTGAGAATAGCCTTGTATTTATTCCTCTCCATCTTCTCGAAGTAAAATAAGAAGGTGTATAGTCATAACGAGATTGATTTGAAACATAATCAAGAATTTTGTCATCCTTGGAATTTTGATATTGTATCAAAAGCCAATTGTAATTTGTCTGTGGCCATAGGAAATCATGAGCGCCCCACTCTATCCCAAGGGCTTTAAGAGTATTATTTAAAAATAGATTCGATAATTTTGGGTAAAAGTTTAAAATATTATTATATAAAACTAGGAATAAAACTAGAACTGAAAATGTACTTTTAAATATAAATTTTTTATTTTTAAGATCAATACTAGAATTATCTAAATTTGACGTAATTTGAATCGGAGACATTAACCTAGCGAAACCAATTAATATAAAGAGATAAGAAAAATTAGTTTTGTATAGTATAAGGTTCAACAGTGCCAAACAAATCAATAATCCCATAAAAATAGTTCTATAAATTTTGCTAATTTTATAGTCTCGGAAAAACAAAGCATGCACCAAAAAGGATATCGGTATATATCCAGCAATGAGTTTTGTTAAGAAAGTTAGTTGTTTTAAAAAATCTGGATAATAGGTCAATTCTCTTGCAATATCTGTTGACCATATTTTATTTAAAAAAGATACCTTTAATGCAGATCCATTTTCCCAAAATATTCCTGAATTCAGATAAAAATTTGAAAGTAAAAAAAATACAGGCGTTAATATAAGCAGAGCGGTAAAAATATTTAAAAAATACGTTGAAGATCTTTCCTCGTTTCTTTTAGAGAAGATATTTCCCCTAGTGTCTAAGAAAATAATAGGAATAAAAGTTGCGGATATAAAAATAATTTCAACATCTTCTATGGAAGGGTTTCTTCTTGTAAGAGAGGTATGCAAAAAATAAAGTAAGATTTTTGCGATTAATGGGAAATAGTCTAAAACAAATAAAATGGAGCAAACAATTGTTAGGATAAGAACAAATTGTCCTAGGTACGGGTGGTTTATATGATTATAAAAAGTGAAAAGATCTGATTGGTTTATAAAATTATTTAGACTTACAGGCATTATACCTTTTTGAGTATAAAAATCATTAAAATAATAAAGCTTTGAAATTAAATCACAAAAGATTGTTAAAAAGAATAGATACTTAAATTCTATAAGTGATTTTTTTGAAATACTCAGGCTATGTTGAAAATGATTTTTAAGGAGCCCCAGGAAATTACCAAATTGGTGTATTATATAGTTCATTCATTACCGTTCTTAATTTAAAGTTTATTAAAAAAATTAGTCCAATGGGAGTAAAATTCCCACCCATTAATGATCCAAAATCATCTGATGGGTTTGACCTTAATTGATTAGTTGAATCAGAAAAAGTAATTAAAGAAGGTTTCATTTTTAACCTTTTAAGAGAATATTTAAATACAGTGATTCTATCAAAAACTAAATCTAATTCTCTCTTTTTAATGATTTCATTTTTAGGATCTTTTAATGGGCGACCAAAAGACAGTGGCTCAATTGGGGTTCCCCCATTTGCGGAATTCGTGCTAAAGGTATCCAAATCTATTCCAAGTATAAAACCATCTTTCTTAATTAATTTATCGAGTCCATCAATACCGCCAATTGTATCACCGGCAAATACTTCATTGGATAAATTTACAGAGAGATAAGAGAATTTTTTGATTGTTTTTCTTATACTATCTTCATATATAAACACAAAAGGTGAGCTATGGTTGGAATATTTATCAACTGTTTGTTGATTTTTCATGACAAGCGCCGGCATTACTCTTGATTTTTTATCAAAGTCATAATCTTCTCTCGTTGTTATTAATTCAAACTCGTCAAATTCACTTTCAAATGAATGCGGGACTCTTACAACCCAGGGTGGTTTAAGCATTAATATTTTATTTGTTACGTTTGTCGATAGTGCCGATACTAATGGCATTGCGATATGACCTGAAAAAAACTGTATTACAGATAAGATATGTTGTGTCAGATTATCTGAGTCAGCACTTTTAATCCACTGATTGATAGATTCTTTTATGTGGGCATCAATTTGAGAATCATTTATTAAAAGCTGTATTTTTTTTCTTTTCTCATTTATATTATCTTCACTTTTTAATAGCTCTGTTATAGAGCTTACTATGTAATTACCTTTGAAGCCTTCTTCGAAAACTTGAAAGATTTTCTCTCGAATTTCAACGATAGAATGGCCTTGGATCCAATTAAAAAGTTTAATTTTATATTTTTCTGAAAATTTATGATCTTTAAAGGATTCAATTAATTTAATTAATAAGTATTTCTTTCTAGCTTCTTGGCTCACCAGTAAATCTAAAATACTGTTTATTTCAACTATGGTAAAGTTTCTAAAGATTGGATCATCTGACCTATAAAGAATTGAGGTCAAATCAGTATGACTATCAACATGAACAAGTAATGTGTCCTGAGGAAAGTTTTTAAACTTACTCTCTCTTAACCATTTCATAAAAGATGCATTATGAGGGTTATCAATAAGCACTTTAATTTTTGAACTATATTGATTATTGTTAAATCTCTCATAAAAAGATGAATACACTGAATATGTATGTCTTAATAATTTTTGGTCTATTAAATCGAGGAAGCTTTTAACTGAGAATTGATCAAAAATTGCTTGAAAAATGATTTGGGCTTTTTTGTAATCAGAATATTGGTTTTCAACAATATTTATAAGGCCTTTATAATGTTTTTTATGAGCAATCATTTTTGAATCCAAGTTATCATGCTCTCTTTGCATATAGAGTAAAAAAAGACATTTATTTAACCTTGTGAACTCTGAAAAATAATATTTCTGTAAGTTTTTACCTTTTGTCACTAAGGCTTGATGGTTCCCACTTAGGTCAAGATAATCTGTGGCAACCTTTGTTTTTAGTTTTAAGGCTAAAATGCTTGCTAGAAGTGTTTGAGAAAAAGAGTCAAATTTATGGATATTGTCACAAGTAAAGTTTTCTTTTTTAATTGAATTTGAGCTAAATAATTCGTTAAAATGTTTATCTGAGTTTTTAATTATATCAATGGACTTAACATTTTTTTCTTCATTTAAATCAAGGTACTTTTCTTTTTCATCTATAAAGTAAATACTTTTGGCTAATATTAAAATCAACATAATATTAGCCAAACAAAACAATAAATATTTCAATTAATTCCTTTTAATTAAATATTAGTATTCTTGCCATTCTAGTAGTAGAGCACCTTGGGATCCATATCCACCATCTTCATTTTCACCTTCGCCGCCGCCGCCTCCGCCGCCGCCGCCGTAGCCTGTTGCACTTCCACCACGACAAGATCTACATCCACCTGAACCAGCGATAGAAACATATGGCTTTCCTGACCAAATAGGATTTCCTGCAGAACCCCCTGGAGCTCCTGATTCGGAACTGTTTTCACCGCCGCCGCCGCCGCCGCCGCCAACTACTCTATTTACGCCTGCACAGGTAATACCAGTTGCACCACCTCCACCACCTGATTCAGTTTCTTCACCTTTGTCACCTTGGTGACCTACAACATAACTACAAACTGTTCCTTGAATTAATCCATTAAATTGGTAACTTC
>CAYGTU010000157.1:0-7195 GCA_964352945.1 uncultured Bacteriovoracaceae bacterium | reverse complement strand
TTATTGCATCATGGAAGGTGGCGGAGTTTTAGTTTATAAAGATGGTAATCAAATAAAACAACGTCTTTATGTAGAACAAATTTTGGTAGATGAATTAAGAATTAAAACAGAATTTCTTGTTAAAAAATATCCTCATGTTCCATTGAGTGCAGATAGTCTGGGTAGATTAACTGATAGAGCGATTGAATTTAAGGATATGGATAAAAAATTTATTGGTGAAGTGAATGCATTTTTTGATGCTCAGGGTGTGAACTATAGTCAGAGTAATGTTCACATTAATTTTTGGTGTGGAGAAATGTCTAAAGCTAATGGGGCAAAAGAATTGATGAAAGAATTTTTCCCGAAAGTAAAAATGGATGAAATTTTATTTTTTGGTGATGCTCTTAACGATGAATCGATGTTTAAAGAATTCAAAAACTGCGTGGGTGTTTCAAATATTTCAAAATATATTGATCAAATGACTTATAAGCCATCGGTTATATTAAAAGGCCCCGAAAATATCGGGGCCCTTGGTGTACTTAACTATCTTAATACTCTTTAAAATTACATTGCTTTAGGAATAAAATATTTGATCTGGCGTTCATTTATATAAGTCATAAATTTTTCACCTTCAATACTTTGAGAAATGATTTTAATTCCGAGTCCGTTGGGAGCAGATCCCCCAGATTTTCTAATCCACATGATTTCACCAACAGCATTGATAGGGGCAAGAGATTCAATTGTATAAGTAAAATCAATCAAATTACCGTCAGCAAGCTGGTCTATATCTTTAAGGTTTTCTTCATGAATAAATAATCCACCAAATCCTAGGTGCTTTTCAGGAAGGTTAATTTCGTTGGAAATAACGAAGTCAGCTCTTCTTTTCATAATATCAAGAGAGATATTTGTGTCATCGGAATAATTATTTAAAATAATTTCATTTAGTTTATTAATATCAAAAGGTTTATCAAGTTTTGCGATAACACCTTCATTGTAAAGATCTTCATTTTTGTATTCAGAAAAACCAGTGATAACTATAATTTGTGGCTTGTAATAATTTGCCTGCTTAACAAATTTAATTAGCTCTCCACCCGTCATACCAGGCATTTTCATATCAGTAATAATAAAATCAAATTGATCACTCATAAGTGCTTCTTGAATTTGAATTGAATTATTTAAATAAGTTACAGAAATATTTTTTTCTTCTAATTCTTCTTTAATTAATTCTCCTAAAGCAGTTTCATCTTCTACCAGTAAAACATTTGGTTTTTTATAAAACTTTTTAAGAGCTTCATTTTGCTCAAGCGAGTGGTGTAAAATTTTAACGATTAAATTGTTCTTGTTTTTACAATTAGATTTTTTGTAAATTTTCTCTAAATGATTTCTTACTGTAATAGGACTGATGTTAAGCTCATTAGCTATGTCTTTAGTTGCAGTTACATCGTTTAGAATTAATTTTGTGATTTCAATCTCACGATCACTTAATTGCCAACTTTCCAGAACTTTGGCAAAATTAGCGTTTGAAATACTCATGGTAAAACCCCTATTTAAAAATTATTTAAGTAAACTTTATCTTGTTTACTAGTATATCATTAATATTTTCTGACTTTATTTTACTTAAATTTTCATCTATCCAGCAAGCTAGGTCAATAGGTAACTTACTGATAATACTAAGTTTTGTGCCTCTGTAGGGGATCGATATCCCAACTGCATGTAGAGCGTGACGAGACAACTGCATCAAATCATGGTCATTTTCAGTCGCAACTTTATCTTTAAAGCGCTGAAATATATCAGGTGTTTCAAAATATAATTTATCTCCAATTAACGGAATTCCACAATCAGCTGCATGAGCACGAATCTGATGTTGTCTACCAGTTCTAGGATAAGCTAGTGCTATTACATATTCATTTTCTTCATGTAAAACTTGAAAATCTGTATGACTAGGTTTTCCATCTACAGAATCCTCATCAAAACAATGAGCATAAATTCTAGGAATGAAAGAATCAAGTTGCCCCAATCTTTTGTTATTAGAAAAATTTTGGGCGAGTTTTTCTTTCGGGTCTTTTTTCTTCGCAATAAATAGATAGCACTTTTTTACATCGCGGGTTTCAAATAATGGTGTGATCTCTTGAGCGATCTCAGGATTTTTACCAAATAATAATATTCCTGAAGTTTCCCGATCGATCCTATGAAGTGAGTGAATTGTTCTACCATCATATTTTTCTTCTAGTAAAACTGTGGCACAAAAAAATAAATGTTTCCCAGTTGGGTGAGTTGCCATATAGGGCGGTTTATTTATGGCGACAATATTTTCATCTTCATAAATAATATCCACTTCATAATTAAAATCTATTTTTTCACCACGCCAATACTCATCTTCTAATCCATTATTATGTGTGGTAAAAACAACTTCATCTCGGTGGTGGACTTTAGTACTAGGGCGATGATTGGAGCCTCTTCCTTTGATAATTACTTCTCCATTTTCAATCTTTTGTTTTAAAAACTGTCTGGAAAAGTTTGTGTATATATTCATTAAAAATTGGTCGAGCCGAATTCCAGATTCATCTTCATTTACCCCATAGGTAATTTCATACTTTTCTCTATTAAAGTTTTTTGAAATTATATACATAATTATGAGTACATTTTTCTAATTAAATAATTCAATAATTTATGTGCGCCATTTTCACTATAATGATATTTCTCCTGTAAACTTGAGAAGATTGATTCAATTTGCTCTCTCGTTTCAGAGTTGAGCGAATTATAAACCCCATCATCTTTTTCTTTTAGATAAACCATTAAGTTCTTAGATATCTTCTCTAATATAATTTTTTGATCATTTCTAAATGATTCTTTTAAAAGTTTTACAATATCTTTAAAAAGATCTAAGTAAGGTATTTCTTTTCCAGGATAGTCGAGACTAAAAGCACCAATTCGAGATATTAATGAACTTCTAAACTTATCTGATGACTCTTTAAGATTTATATTTAATTCAAACTCTTTAATGAAAAATTCATCAGCTGTTTCAAACTTTCCAGTGACTGTATTTTTAATTTTTTCACCTTTAATCTGAGCTAAAATATGGGTGATATATTTAGCAATATAATCTTTGTAGGATCTATTATCGATTAACCCAAGACAGTCACGAACTTGCTTGTCTAGTATATGTAAGTAATGCTTTTCAATTAAGTGAAGATACTTAGGGTAATTATGATAATCGCCATTGGCATTAATATTGAGAAAATCATATTGCATTTTTTTATTATTTAGATCTTTAAGTGTTTCTATAATTTCTACAAAAGAGACACTATCATCAAAAGTGTCAGTCATTTCATAGATGAGTTGCTTGATCTCTCTAGGAGAAATACCAAATTTACCTTCGTAAAGAGGATCATTTAAATATTCGTCAGCAATAAGATCATGACTTGCATTTAACAATTGTTTTTCATCTGTTTCTAAATTTTCCGCCTCATATTCATTTGCATAATAAAGAGCTTTTTCAAGAGGATTAAGTGCATTGGTAAGCTTACCTAAGTTTTTATCTTTGAAATTTGTTGCTGAACTAGCTCGTAGTCTTGTCATTACTGACCAAAGACAAAGAGCTTCGAGAGCGCAAGGTTCAAAATGAATCCTCTCTTTTACATTTCTAATTTGTTCTTGATAAATCCCCATTTCATGTCGAAAGTTTAATAAATAGGGAACTTTGATAAAATTAAAGCGTCCATTGAAGGAATTAAAATCCGGATGCTGCTTAAACGCAGTAAAATGGATTTCATTTGATGAACCAATAAAAAATATATCAAGTTCAGTTCTAATTCCGCCAAGATTAATTGATTTTGACTCCATAGTCATAAGCAGATATTTAAATGCATCTAGTGGTCTTTTCAAAAGATCTGAAAACTCCAGTATACCTCTATTTGCAAGAACAATTTCACCACTCATACTAAATAAATTTAATGACTGTAAGCTAGGCGGAAGAGAAGCTAATCTTTTGTCCATGGTAATTTGTTGCATTTTAGCATCCACATGAAGTTGCGGCTCAATTGTTGCTGCCCCAGTAGAGTAACGTTTGTTTATATAAATTCTTTCCACTCTGATATGCTTATAGACTTGCCTGTAATCACCATGGTAATTCTTTAAAAGAGCATCAAAAATCATTTTGTTTCTTTTTGATAAATCTCCCGTATATAAATATGTTTTTTTAACATCTTCTAAAAGAACAACATCATCATTTAATGTTTTATTTAAAACTTTTTGTCTTGTTTTTAAAGGCAATAATAAAAGAGGGTGATCTTTCATTTCAGATCCAATAATTGCTGAAATTTCAGTGTCCTCTAGATTAGCAAATGACTCTAAATTTTTTGATGAACTCGATCCACCTAGTCCTAGACTTCCTTTGGTGTAATGATCTATAGGGAAAATCCAGCTAAAGGAATACATCGCTCCATCTTCAGTTTCAGAATATGATTCGCAAGCACGCATAATTTTATTAACAATTGATGATTTTGAAGATCCATTTGGGCCGACTAATAAAAGAAACTTATTAATTTGTCCTTCTTCAATAAAGTTGTTTATGTTTCTAAAAATATTTTTTTGTGTATTATATTGACCATATACGGCTGTAGAATCAGTGTACTCTGTATGAAACAATTTAAAGCCACCTTCTTCATTTTTTCCGTAGTATTCAAACATATCTTTTAAATATGAAGAACATGTTCGTGCAGCTTTCTTTGGGTTGCGCTCAACGATTTGCATATATTCATCAAAACTAAATACTTCATTAAAGACACTTTCTTCTTTATCAATTTCGCCTAACCAATCCATAACCCTTCCCAATTAATATTATCCAATATATCCTTATACAAAAAAGGATAAGTTCTTGATATTATTATATCAAAAAATAATTAGTATTTTAATATTTGGTGCACTAGGAGTATTTTTCACTTCTTGTGATGCAAAATCTAAGAAAAACAATTCAAATTTATCAAGTATTGAAACTCAAGTCATTGATAAGGCCAGTATAGCGATCAAAAATCGTTTTGAATTAGGAAATAGCGAAAAAATTTCGGTACAAAACTTTAACTGTCCTGATCTAATATCTCTTCTTGAAGAAAATCAGCAATACCTGAGATGTAATCGTCTGTACTTAGAATGTTTTTTGAGAGGAAAGATCAAGGATTTAGATAATAATTTTACTGTTAAAATAGAAGATAAAAACTATCAAGTTAAGTTCCTTCAAAAGTTTGAACAGAATCTACATACAAAAATAATTTCCAACTCCATAATCGAAGGAAAAAATATTCCAAGCTATGGAGTTATGGTTCTAGCTCAGGTTCCAGAACTATCTAAAGATATATATCCAATAATATTAAAAAATACGTGTGACATGACCTATTTGCCTCAAAAAGTTTATGAACTTACATCCTTCAAATCAAAAGAAAAAATTTATTTTGATAACTTTTATAAAGATTATTTTGTTGATAAATATCTTGTACGAAATAAAGACATAATGGAGTGGAAAGAAGTAGATAGCAGTACTTCTAATATTAAATACAATACTGAAGTGTCTCAATATCATATGCCCGCTGTAAATTTAACTAGAATACAACAAGAGAAGTATTGTCATTTTAGAGGGAAAAGATTGTTAGAATCTCATATTTTAGATGCAGCCTCCATTTTACCTAGTAGCTCTAAAACGGATCAAAGGCCATTAAGAATGAGCGATTATCCTTGGGAAACTAAAGGAAGTATTATTGAAAAGCTAGAACAAGGTAGAGCTTTAAATTATGTTTCTAAAGAAAACTGTGAGCTTATTTATTCACGGGAATGTCAGAGTGAATTTAATTATAATGGGCAAAGTGATTCTTCTCCTACATGGTCGGGGATTTTTGAAACTCTAGGCGGTTATCTCGAAAGTGTTAATAATATATTTGAGCCAGAAAGAAACTTAAAAGTTTCAAGTAAATATTTTACAATAAGAAATACTGATATTCATAAACTAGGGAAACGGGCATTTTGGAATGGCAGCGAATTTAGTTTGAATTCTTTTAATTTCACCTTAGATGGTATTGATTATGCAAAAGATATAGGGGAAAGTCAGCTTGAAGTAGGTTTTCGTTGCATGAAAGAGGTTGCCAATGAATCTCTTTAAAATTTTTGTTCTTTCAATACTCCTGTTTTCATGTAGCGAAGATAAAGAATTAAATCTTCATAAGAGATGGTTTGATACATTTGAAATAAAGAAAAGTAAGAATTTTGAATGGGGCGCTTTAGTATTAAAACCTGAAAATACTAAATTTGAATTGTTTGAAGTCAAACACTATAAAGTTAACTCCTTTGAAATTCAACAAGACTGTATCTTTATTAAAACACCCTTTAAAAGAACAATGGGGGAGTTATTCATAGCTCAAAAAGAAAGGCCAACTTGTCATGAGCAATTACATAAAAAAATGCTTAGAGTTTTAGAGTTTAAGGAAATTAAATTCTTTTTAAGTAAAAATGTTCTTGTGATAAAAGCTGATGAAACAATAATGAATATAAAATTGTATAATTACAATCCAACACAAAATGCGTTTATGGAAGTATATGGGCCAAATGTAGATCTGGGATATCTAAGTTCTGGTGTTAATGAAAGACCACTAATTTTAAAATCATCAAATAATTTTTTAGAGAAAACTTTTTTTATCAAAAAACAGAAAGACATTTTGATTAAGGATACACCATTTAAAGTAACGAATAAGAAATGTCATTCACTAGATGGTAAATGTAGAAGTAAAAAAGAATTCACTTGTGATGAATGTCCTAATGGTTATGTCGAGGTAGTTGGAGGATTATGTCTATCTGGTGGTGATAAATATTGTGCACCTCTTGATTGTGGTGGAATTGGTCAAATAGCTTGTTATCGCGGAAGTAAGCACACTCTTGGTCCTAAAAAATTAGCCTGTCAAAATGAAAGTGTAGAAGGTATTTGTCAGTTTGGACTTCAAACTTATTGTCAGGACGATATCTTATTTTGTCGTTAATTCAGTTCCCAAAAACTTTGCTGGAACTAACTCAACTTTTTCATTTGCCTTGTCATTTGTGTAACAATCATTAGTATATTTGTTAAATGAATGACATGTCCTAATTGCACTAAAGATTTGCGAGTCTTTTTTGTTAATCAAAAAATCTTTTTTATTAAAAATTAACTCAGCAAAGCTAATATAACTACGATCAGAGA
>CAYGTU010000156.1:0-7212 GCA_964352945.1 uncultured Bacteriovoracaceae bacterium | reverse complement strand
TATTAGGGCTATAGAATTTTTTAAAGTAAGCATGCATCTGATCTCGAGTGACTGACTTTAAATCAGGAATATCACCTATAACACTTCTTCCATATGGCGTTTTCTCAAACATCTTTTGCATCATTTCTAAGTGTAATTGTCCATTGGGAGAATTTTCATATCGCATTTTTCTTTCTTCAAGAACAACACTTTTCTCTTTTTCAAATGAATCTAACTCTAAAGTTAGGTTGACCATTCTATCCGCTTCAAGATCAGCTACTTTTTCAAGTGCTTCAATTGGCATTTTTTCATAATAAACTGTTAAGTCATTCGTAGTATAAGCGTTATTAGTTCCACCATTACCTTCTATAATTTTATCAAACTCTCCCTGTCCATATTTCTTAGCACCTTTAAACATCATATGTTCAAGAAAGTGGCTGGAGCCGGTTATGCCTGGAGTTTCATAGATGCTTCCAACTTTATAAAAAGTATAATAAGAAAAAATTGGTAACTTTGAATTCTTAATTAATAAAATTTTAAGACCATTTGATAAAGTCTTACTTTGAACATCCAATTTAACTTGGTAATTTTTTGTTTCTTTATTATTTTCTGTGCTGGCACATCCAATTAAAAATAATATACACAGAATTAACATTTTATTCATAAATTCCCTTATTTTAATCAACATTTTTATGTTAAATTTATTGCAACTATGACTGAAAAAAATATTATAACAATTTTAGGTTCAGGCACAAGTACAGGTATTCCTATTGTAGGCTGTACATGTGATGTTTGCCTATCCACATCGCCCAAAAATAAAAGGTTTAGGTCGAGCATACTAATCTCTACCCGTAATGGAAAAAATATCTTGGTTGACACTACTCCCGACTTAAGAAGTCAGGCTTTAGCTCAAAAAATTATAAACATTGATAGTTGTATCATTACCCATACACATGCTGATCACTGTCACGGAATTGATGACTTGAGAAGTTTTACATTTTTCAAAAACAAATCAATTTCCGTCTATGGCTCAAAAGAAACTTATGACATCTTAAAAATTAAATTTGATTATATTTTTGATAAGACATTAAAAATTTCTGGGCCTATCCCTTTACTTGATTTTAAAGAAGTAAAAAATATGGAGTATACAAAAATTGATGAAGATGAATTTTACTTTTTTAATCTTCCCCATGGAAGAACAAAATCAACTTGTTTTTATACCGATGGACTAGCCTATCTTATCGACTGTGCTTCTATACCAGATAAAGTGATTGATTTTCTTGCTAATAAAAAACTTAATTTACTTATTTTAGACTGTAATAGTAAATTGAAACCTCATAAGACTCACCTCTATCTTCCCCAAAGTCTTGAGTATGCAAAAAGGATTAACGCAAAGCAGACTGGACTCATTCACATGACCCATGATTTTGACCATGAAAGCTTTGAAGAAGAACTTAAAATTCAAGGACTTAGTTCAATTTTTCCTGTTTACGATGGGCAAAAGCTAAAGTATTAATTGATCCTACTTAAAAATTCAAATCTAAGGATCTTATATGAAAATTGCCGTACCTAAGGAAATTAAAAACAATGAAAACCGTGTTGGTTTAGTTCCAGCTGGAGCAAGGCAATTAATTGAAGATGGTCATGAGGTTTTTATTCAAAAATCAGCTGGACTTGGTATTGGAATTAGTGATGAAGACTATATCGCTGTAGGGGCTAAGATTGTAAATACTCTAGAAGATGCTTATGCTGCTGGAAACATGATAATAAAAGTAAAAGAACCTCAACCAAATGAGATTAAACTTCTTAATAAAAATCATATTCTTTATACCTACCTACATCTTGCTGCTGATAAAGAATTAACTGTTGGTTTAATGGAATCAGGAGCAACTTGTATTGCTTACGAAACTATCACTGATAAAAATGGAACTCTTCCACTATTAACTCCAATGAGTGAAGTTGCTGGAAGAATGGCCACTCAAATTGGTGCTGCCTACTTACAAAACGATCATCATGGAAAAGGTATTCTTCTTGGTGGTGTTCCTGGTGTTAGACGCTCTAAAGTTACTGTTATAGGTTGCGGAGTTGCCGGTACTAATGCAATTAAAATGGCGATGGGAATGGGGGCTGATGTAACGGCAATTGATTTATCAACTAAAAGATTAGCAGAAATGGATGATCTTTTTGAAAATAGAATAACAACATTATTTTCAACTGCTCAGACAATTGAAGAAAGTGTTGTGGCTTCAGATTTAGTAATTGGAGCTGTTTTAGTTCCTGGTGCAAGAGCTCCAAAGCTAGTAACAAGAGATATGATTTCTAAAATGGAAAAAGGATCTGTTGTTGTTGATATAGCTGTCGATCAAGGTGGATGTATTGAAACATGTCACCCAACAACTCACCAGAATCCAACTTTTGAAGTTGATGGGGTTATTCACTACTGTGTTGCTAATATGCCAGGAGCAGTTGCAAGAACATCAACTTATGCCCTGACCAATGTAACTTTAAAGTATGCTCGTTTAATTGCTAAAAATGGCCTAGCAAAAGCTTGTAGTATAGACCCACTACTTCGCTCTGGTATTAACACTCTAGGTGGTAAACTTGTTTATGAACAAGTTGCCCTTGACCTAGGTCTTCCCTATACAGCACTTAATCTACAGGATTAAAATATTCCCTCTTTGCTGGTATTTTATAAATTATGATAAAATACCAGTATGACGGGTTCTAAAAAAGGCGACATTATTTTAGGTGCACTTAGTATTCTCATTTCCTTTGGAAGTGTTGGTACCATTTTTTATGCACAAAATTTTCTTAAGCCTGAACCTTTTAGTGAAGAAAAAGAAGTAAATGATCTTATCTCACAAGCAAAAAATATAAATAATACTACTGTTTATAATTTAAAACCTATGACTATTAATCTTTATTCCGAAAATACAAGACTTCGTTATATTGATTTAGAGATTAGTATTCTACCTCACTTGGATCGCCAAACTGATCGTATCAAAAAATATGAAACACTCATTGTGGATACAATCATTAATGAAATTGGAAGAAAGACTCCTGATGAGTTAAATTCAATTTCAGGAAGAATCATTTTAGAAAGTAAGCTTAAAAGTGAAATTAATAAAATAGCTAAACAAAATGTTACCAAAGAACTTTATTTTACTAAGTTTGTAATCCAATAACGTCTTTTTTTAATTATTCCAGCTAATCGAATATCCTCTAAAACTCCACCATTTTTTTCTATCGTTTTCTGAGAACCAATATTACCTTCATCACAAGTAACTAACACTCGATCTATTTCAGGTAAATTCTCTTTCATCCAAATGAGAGATTCTTTTAAAATCAAAGTTGCATAGCCTTTTCTACGATGACTTGGAACTACTCCATATCCAATATGACCTCCAACATTTAAAAGTTCTTCATTTAAAAAATGCCTAATAGAAGTTCTTCCTACTAATTCATTTTTTCTATTGAAAGCAAATAAACCAGAAGCACTCACATGACCTTCCGGTAAGCCTACTCCTTGTGCCCACTTAGGTGAAATTTCGACATATTTTGCAAAATCGCAATTAGCTAAAGATTCCCAGTAATGAGCAAAAACAAAATTCTCTTCCCATTTTTGATTCATGGCTTTTAAGAATTGTTCTTCATCTTCTAGTTTTAGATATCTTAATTTTATTTCCATAATTTTTAACAAAAAAAAGCCCAGCATAAGCTAGGCTTTTTAAATTATATTTTATTTATTTATTGATTTGGTGGTCTTCTTTCGATTGTTTTACCAACTTTAGTTTCTTCGTAGTTAGTTTTGTTATCATCAATTTTTGTGTAATAAACTTTTAATTCATCATTTTGAATTTTACCTTCAGCAAGGTGTCTGTCCATTAATCTAACGTCAAATTTCTTGTCTTCTAGTGCGATGCGTAATTTCATATTATACCTCTATTAAAATCTAATTGTAGAAACTTGTAACATATTCAATTCTTATTGCCAATATTTAGGTTCATTATCCTCATTATCATCTTTAACTATGTAAAGATTCGACTTTTTGGCGGCCATTTTCTTCTTTTTAAGAAAATTATTGGCCTGAATTGAGCGGAATTTCAGGAACCCATAACCCGTCCCCATGGCCACTAAATGAGCAAAACTACCCAAAGAATTACTAGAAAAAATACCCATATAAAGCTCAACCCCACCTAAAAGCATACAAAAATATTTGGCCTTCATTGGAAATAAAAACATAAACGTGAAAAGCCTATCAGGGAAAATGACTGCGTAACTTACTAGCATGGCATAGCTAACACCATTTATTCCAAGTAATGGATTAAAAAATGCTGGGTTAGATTGTCCTAATATAAAACCAAGAGATCCATAGAAAACACCAGGACCTAAAATTGAGAATACTAAAAATTTTAAATAAGTTGATTTTCCCCAACGAAGTTCTAAATCAGATCCTATAAACCATAAAAGTAAACAATTAAATAAAACTCCCATAAAAGAATTTTCTACAAATGCATAAGTAAAAATTGTCCAAATTTTCCCACTTAGAATGTTACTTGCACTCATCCCAAGAATTAGTTCTAGAGAAATCCCAGCAGTCTGCTTTAATATCGTATTTAATAAAAAAATACCGACAATTGAAATTAATAAACTTTTATTTATTGGTGACAACGTTGGTGTTTGCATTTGAAATTGACTCATTACTTTTTAACCTTTTGAGAAAGTTCGATTAGCACTCCACCTGTCGATTTAGGGTGAATAAAATTTACAAGCATTCCACCTGCTCCAATTTTGGGCTTATCATAAATAAACTTAAAACCCTTATTTGATAATTCTAAAAACTTACTTTCTAGATCTTTTACTTCAAAACATAGATGATGAATTCCTGGGCCTTTGCTATTTATAAATTTTTTAATGGGACTATCTTCTGAAATTGGCTGCAATAATTCTAAATGGGCTTTTTGATCAATTGATGCAAAAGCCGTTCTAACACCTTGATCAAGAACTTCTTCTCTTTCATCTCCAAACTCTAAACCTAATTCCTCATATACTTTCACAGCATCTTCAAGAGAATTTACTGCTACTGCAATATGGTTGAGAAAAATATCATTACTCATATTTACTCCCTAATGATCAAATTCATATAATAGGCCATCATCTCTTTTTCTTCAGGCCACGTTAGCATCGAAAATCTATTTTTATTAAATTTATTTCTTTCATTTCTTTTATATTCTTTATTTACAAGTTTTATTTGATTAAATGTAATTTCTTTAATTTCATTCATATTATTTTTAAAAGTATGTTCTTTAGATAAAAGATAATCTAATTGATCTTCTTCAAGAGCCCATGAAATGGAACTAAATATAATGAGTAGAACTAAAATTCTCATGGGCTAATTATAGCGATAATACTTATATTTTTAAAGCTTATTCACTAGGTGGATCAATAGCAGCATCGCATCTATTTGGATCATCTGGATTAAATACTGGAGTATTTGGCGGTTCAGGTGGAATACATATTCCTTGCTTACAATCACCGTGTTTTAGTCTGTTATAACAACGCAGCTCACAAGTATTCTCACCAACACTATTTGAACCAGTTTTTATAATATAGCATTCTCTAACAACTTCTTTTTGGCACCATTCTTTAGCAATACAAGTTTGGCCCGATGGTTTTGAACATAATACAGGTGGCTCAACCGTTGTAGAGTGAACACCACATTTATTGGTTGATTGATTACAACAAAGAGTTGAACACTGAAGATCCGATGTACAAGATTGACCAACAGGTTGATTTCCTTGTCCGTCTAAATCTTCTTTACACTGAGAAACAATATCTCTTCCCCAACATCTATTATTATAACAGCATTCACTTGCTCCACACATAGAACTATTTGTACATGCTCGTAAGTTTGAACTTAAAACATCAACACCACTTACATTTAAAACTGAAGGTTTAACTAATTGAAGCTTAACTTCTTTTCCACCATCATTTTTACCTGCAACAAGTTCATACTGATCATCAGTAGGTTTCTTTGCCCAAATTTCTATAGTCGCTGAAACATTACACGAACCAATATGCTCATTTGTAAAACTATCTAGAGTTGCAACTCTTTCGTTACATCCATCCATCCATTCAGTTGTTCCATTATTTGGAAAAGGAATTACTTCTTTATAACCATTTGGTCTTGGACTAGATAAATGCTCAGTCCCACCCATTAAGTTTCTTTTAATATACCTTGGAAATAAAAGTGAACTTACACCATATCTAAATGGCTCGTCCTCATCAAGTGCATCTAAAAATAATCCTTTCGGACCAATTACAGCTTCGCTTCCAATTTCCCAAATTCCAGTATTCAGTGGAGCATAAGGTCCAATATAAGCAAAGTCATCAGCACCTACCGCTTGAAGACCATCATCACCTAGAGCTTCAAAAATAATAGATTCAGATAATTTAAAAAAGACATTCGCAGGATCATAGCCACCGTTTTCATCATATCGTGGTGTTTCTGGTAAACATCTATTTAATAGAAACATTGATTCGTCACTAAAGTATCCTCTACCTTCACTATCAATTTGCGGAAGATTCGGAGTTAGGCTTGTTCCTGAACTTGAAAGTAAACCTCTATCTTTAATTTTTGCATATGAGTACAAGCATTCTGCACCAGCTGTATCACAACCAATTCCAATGCCTGCTCCTAAAAATGTATGATCATCTTCAAGTTTTAAACCTCTACAATAAAGTCCTGTGTTTAAATTACTTGTTGCTGGAACACTTTCTGAATCTTCAACTTCAAATTCTCCAGAACTTTCATCTCGAGCATCAAAATCATATTCATTGTAATCAAATAAATCATAAGAAAGTCTTAAATCATTAAATGGTTTATTTCGAAGATCTAAAATTAATACTTGAATATTTGTCTGAGGATTTATACCTTGACCGCTACCTACACCCGCAGCTAATTCAATCGCCTCGTGATACATTCCAAATTTGAATTTAACTTTTACAAACTTTCCATGTAGTGTTCCTACATTTAAACCTGAAAGATATAAAAGCCCGTTATAATTTTTTGGTATCGTTAATTTTCTTGTATAAGATCCATCTGTAGGATTAATAAAATGTCTGATTTCAACTTTTGGATCAACTGTCGAATTATCATCACCAATTCCACCATCACCTGAGCCTGCACCATTACCACCGCTATTGCCTCCACCTGAACCACCTGTAGTAGTT
>CAYGTU010000155.1:0-7267 GCA_964352945.1 uncultured Bacteriovoracaceae bacterium | reverse complement strand
CAATCGACTCACCCCTGCGTTTTCTGATTTGTAGTTAGACCAGCCGAATTTTTTTCTAAATTATCCATTAAAGATGAAGGCCCAATGGCCACCATTGATAAGAACTCTTTCATAATAGTAACGATAAAGTCATTTTCACTTCGTGTAAGTTCTTTCTCATTGAAAAGGGCAATTCCAGTATTGTGATGATTAGCTTCATCTATAAGGATTTGATTTAAAAAATCTTTAACAATACGATTCTGAGTATTTTTTGCCATTAATCCGTAATGATCAATTCCCCATCCTTCTAATAGAACTTGAATTATAAATATTGAAGACTGTCTTGAGCCAGAAGCGATGACTTGTTTTAAAAGATCAATAAATGGTCCCGCTTTGGCATTCTCTTCAGCGCCATTTAAGATTTCTTTGATGAAGCTTAAATGTCTTGCTTCTTCACTTGCAAACATTGAGTAGAGTATCTGCTCATGCTGAGATTCAGCTAATAGGCTCATTTTCGCAGTAAAAGTCATTCCAGCATTTTCTATATAATATGCTTCCATTAGTCTATCAAAGGCAGCGTCCTTTAAAATAGAAGTTTTAGCTTCTTCATTTAAAGAATTATAATAATCTACTTTATCTAAGTCATAAGCAGAGGCATTCCATATGCTCTCAAGTTGTATTGGGCTTATATTTTTTTTTATTTTTCTATTTAATATTTTTTCGGCAGCACTTACAGAGCTGATTTTTGTTTTATTTAATGAGTGCTTTAATATTTCTTGCATTATCTTCCAAATACTTTTTTAAATCCAAAACTCATTAGCGCATCATAAACCTTTCTTGGTAAAATCTTTTGAATTAAATCCACCGTTTTTGCATCTGCACCTACAGACACAGTTCTAGGTATAGAGTTTTGATTCGCTAGTTTTAAAGCTACTTGAGATATGTTTTTAGGCCCAGGAGCCTTTGTTCTTGATTGCAATTTTGTCATCATGTTCTGAAGACCTTGAGTAATATTTCTGTAGGGAGAATTACTGTTTAAACTATTCTCTCCCCATGTAATTGAATTAATGAAATTTGTTCTGTGTCCACCTGGAGTTATAGTGCAAACTTGAACTCCAAACTGACTTAATTCATATCGTAATCCTTCTGAAAGCCCTTCAAGGGCATATTTAGATGAGGAGTATACTGAAGCTAGGGGAGTTGAATATCTTCCCATTATTGATGAAATATTAATAATTTTTGCTCTATTATCTCTCATGAATGGTAGAAGTGCTTTGATTAGTAACGCTGGCGCAAAATAATTTACTTCCATTTGGTATCTTATTTGTTGCTCACTTGTATCTTCTAATGATCCAAAAGATCCATAGCCAGCATTATTAATCAATATATCTAGTTTAGAATTAAACTTTACTTCAATTTCATTTTTTAATTTTTGTCTATCCTCTTCTATTGTTACATCAACCTCTAGAAGATGAAGGTTTTTATTATTTGGCATATTTGAAAAAAGCTCTTTTCTCTCTTCAAGCTTTCTTAGAGTTGCGATCACTGTATTTCCTTGCGCCAGAAAATCTTTTACCATTTCTAATCCAAAACCAGAATTTGCACCTGTAATTAATACTGTTTTCATTATTTATTTACCTTTGCTGGAATGAGAATTGGTTTTTTGCCACCGTGGAATATATTAAAAATTCCTTTTTTAATAAGTTTAGCTTGATATTTAAATGGCATTGAGAGAGTCATCTTGGCAATACATGCTAGTTCATCACCTTCCATCCACTCAGGATTTAATTTTGCAAAATGAGCAATCTTTGGATTATTCTCAATTAATTCTTGATTAATTGGAGAGACAAAGTCTTTTAGCTTATCTTTTTCTTTTTTAAATCCAGAAGCAAGGATTAATCCTTTCTGAGCATCATAGTTTGAGTATAGGGCTTGAGAAAATTGATCGATGATATTTTTTTTGTCTTTTGGTGTTTTAAGATCGAATCTTGGATAATATTCATCATAATTGTTGGCCATTAATAAATAAGTTTTAAATCCTTTTGAAATTAAATACCAGTATAAATCTTTGTGAGGAGCTTTAAGTTTTTCTATAAAAAGGTACTTTAAAAAGGCTTTCCCAAGTGTACCTTGTCCCCAATATTCTTTTTCTATAATTGTATCGCCACTAAATAAACCATTAACTTCCTTGCCATTTGATTCTACTTTTAATTTAACAATAGTTGAAAAACCTTTTACAGCGCGTGTAGCTTTATCTAGTAATAAAAATACAGCATCTTTCTGAGAAAGGTCGGCTTGAAACTGATCATAAGATACATTGTCATAATATTTAGTAAAAACATTAAACATGTCGTCTCTATTTTGTGAAGTTAAATTTTTAATGTTTAAAGTCTTAGATATAAGTTTCAATTTCATAGCTTCTTGTTCCGTTTTGTTGAATTAATTTAGCAAGTAAGTCAATTTCATCCATTTCTTCTTTTTTTAATTCTTCTTTAGTTGTATTACCAAATCCCCAATCACACGTTTTTTGATTCTCTAAGTGTTGGATGAATTTTATAATCGAATCATCTTCTTTAATTGGTCTGCTAAAATTAAACTTTATTGTTTTAAAAACCTCTGTATCACCTTTAGCAAAATAATTTCCAACAAGTTTAGTTGCAAATAAAATTATAGGGTTAATTAATAGACCCATTAATCCTTTTCTTTTAGGAGTTATAAGAATTGTTTGACCTTCTGCTTCACCATTAGCGTTTGGTCTAAGAGCAAAAATAATATGACAATGAAGAAAGTCAGGTCCAACAGTTACTGATCCAGTTGAGCCAGAGCTATAGCACATTGAATATGTTAATTTATCAGCATAAAATTTATCAAAAAACTTTAGATACCATCTCGTGTGAGGAATCTTTGTTTGATTATTAAATTGGATTTTATTATTACCTAGAGAAACTGTTTCAAACTCTACTTTTACAGGTAGATTGTGAACGGAAGTAAAATGTTGAGCATCAATTGCATTAATCATGACAACATTTGGATGACAGCCTTTTACAAATTGATTTCCAAATGAATGATCAACATCGATATTTTCTAGTTCTGGAACAAAATGAACAGAGTGTGTAGGATTTTTTCCAGTGTATATCCAAATCATTCCATATTTTTCTTCAACAGGATAATGCTCAATTGAAGCACTTATACCTGGAGTTTTACGACATGGAATATCTATTAAATCACCTTCAGAGTTAAATTTCCAAGCATGAAAAAAGCATCTTACACCTGTTCCATCTACTTTTCCTTCAGCTAAATGTGCACCCATATGAGGGCAGTAGGCATCAACGGCATAAGCTTTATTATTTTCTTCAGAACGATATACAGCAAGATCTTTACCAAGGAACTTTAAAGCTTTAATTTTACCTGCTTTTAATTCTTTTGAAGGCATGGCCCAATACCAGCTTTCAACAACTGCTTTGGGATTATTAAATACACTCAAATTAGTTAAGCTCAAATTGATTCCTTAAATTAAATTAAATTTATAATTGCTTAATTGTAACAATATCTAAATTTTTCTCTATGAAATTGCCCTGACCGTGGCATTCTTACATAGTTTGGGCCAAAGATTAGCTCATTTGCAAAAGTTAAGAATTGATATTTGTAAAATAGGGATTAAAATATTTAAGGCTTATAGTGAAATCAGTGGGTTAGACTAATAAGTTTGTCTTGATCTAAGCAGACCGTAAGGAATATTTTTAAAGATTAGGGGGACTGTTCGCTCAGGGCTTACAGATTTCATAAATAGATTTGATTTTATTACAGAAATTACCAATTCCGGTCGACAGATGTTTCCACTCAAATTTGTATAACCAATAATTTGTCCCTTAGTTACAATCTGATCTTTAATCACTGAGGCATGCACATGTTTATAAATAGCAATAGTTCTATCTAAATGTTGAATCCAAACATATTGAGCTTTCTCTTCATGTTTCTTGTTACATCCATGTTCAGCAAATCCATTATCGGCCCTCAATATCCTCCCTGAATCCATAGCAAGAACAGGGGTGTTCACAGCAGTTTGCAAGTTCCAAGTATATTCATCCCCAACTTTTCTATTATCATATGCCCCCTGATTCACAAAAAATGAAGTTATAGGATTAAAAGGGAGGGATACAACTTTAAATTTTTTTATTTCCTCTTGAGTAGCATCTAGGTAGGGGTTTTCAATTTTCCCTGAAAGCATAGCGCATGAACTTAAAAATAAAAGAAAGAATGTTTTATACATCACTTATCGCAAGAATATTTTTAATTAATAATTCACAATAAGGTTTACCCAAAGCAATTCTGCAAAAAACGACAGGCCTCAACATATAAGTATCACCTAAGTTAATAAATGATGTTCCAGTTTTTATATGTTTATTGGTTCCAAATTTTGCTTTATCCCAGTCTTTAACAAATAGTAAAATACTACCTTTGCGATTATTCATTTCTGTATATGTTTCTGCTCTGAGAATTGTATTTTTAATACGACATACTTCTTTTTTGTTTTCTATTTCACACCATTTTAATTTTCTATAATCGACTTCAAAAGGAAATTTGAATTTTTTAAATAAGACTGGACTCGGTCCCTTTTTAACAAGCTCGACAAGTGCATTTATGTGATAGTTTAAATTATTTGTAATATCTAAAATTTGCTTTTTATATTTTGAGCATTCGTTATCTTGGCAATTTATTTTAACACCTCTTTCAAAATTACTTAAACTAGGAATTTCTTTTGATGGTTTATTAAAATTATTTTCAGGAGCAGGTATTGTTGGAGCTACATCTGCTACAGTTGATGTAGATGATAGCTCTGTAGTTTTTTCATCTTGGTTACATGAAAAAGAAAGTAAAATTAAAAAATAAATTATAATTTTCATAAAAAAATCCTTATACTTACAATATCTAAGTCAAAAGATTTTTAGTCAAGTAGCAGAGTCAATTTTCTTTAATTATCGTCCTAATTGGCTCTGAAAATCGTATAGTTCTCTAAATCGATTATATTTTTTGAAGCAATTTTTAAATTTATCACCAATGATCCAATCTTTTCCAGTTATTTCTGGAGGTCTATTTGCCCAAACAGTTTCATAAATATTTTGAATTTTTAAAATATTATATTTTTCTTCTGCTTCAGATATATTTGGATAAGCTACGTAGCCTTCGGTATTAGCAGCTGGAGGCTTCGGTTCATATCGAAGAATGGTTGATTTTTTATGAGGGTGAGTTTCACAATGACCCTTTTTACAGCTTTTAATAATTTTTTTTTGATAAGGGCCTCCGCTAGCGACTCTGGTTGTATTTATATTTGCTAAATTATTTGAACTAACATCTAATTTTTGTAATAAAACATTTATATCTTGGCAGAATAGTTCAATGTCATAGGATTGTTTGGTTTCATGAGCAAATGTGGAAAATATATAGATTGAAAAAAATAAAATAAGCGCCTTCATAGTGCCTCCTAATTTAAAGATTACAAAGAAAACCCTATGAGATGAAGATAAAAATGAATAAATTATGCTTTAAATCACATAAGTATGAAAAATTGTAAGTTAATTATTTCTTGAATAATACTTTACGAATATAATCAGTCTTTTAATTTATATCCTTGATCGATTAAAGCATTTTTCAATGCTTCAAGTGTTCTTAGGACATTTTCAGGTTGGCATTGCTCTCCCATTTGTCCAATTCGAATTATAGGCAATCCAAAAGCACCAGAAATTTCCACACTATGATGTTGAATCATATATTTTCTAAGTTTTAAGGAATCAATATTATCTGGAAGTTTAATTGCAACAACTGAGTTAAGTCTATCTTCTTCTTTGTTATACAATTCGAGTCCCATTTTTTGTAAGGACTTTTGTAGCTCCTGGGAGCTTTGATAATGCCTTTCAAATCGACTTTCAAGTGTTTCCTCACATACTATTCTTAGCGCTTCATGAAGAGCTAAGATTCCAGGAACTGGGGCTGTATAATGATATTCTTGATGATGCCAAAACCTGGCTGCCTTTAATGGATTTAAAACCCACTGTGGAATAGGAGCTGTTCGTTTTTCGATTACATCCCAAGCAGTTTGTGAAAATGCAATTAATGAAACACCAGGAATAGAAGAAAGTCCTTTTTGTCCGCCTGTTACAGCAATATCAATTCCCCATTCATCCATATAAAGTGGCATAGTTGTGAGAGTGCAAACAGCATCAACAATTACGAGTACTCCTATTGATTTACAGTAAAGTGAAATTTCTTTTAAATTTTTATTATAAACTCCACAGGATGTTTCACCTTGAACAATAGTTATGACATCGACTTTATTTTTTGCAACAGCAGCTTTTACCTGCTCTAAAGTAAATGGAGTATGTCCTATTGATTCAAGACATGTAACAGAAGCACCAATACCACTTGCAAGCTCTTCAAAGCGAGCACTAAAAGTTCCGTTCTTTAATACAAGTACAGATCGGCTAGGCCAAAGTAAACTTGTCACGGCCATTTCCATGGCAGCACTCGATGGTCCAGATATACCTAAAATGTGAGGTGAGTTTGTTTGAAAAGCGTAGCCTGCCATAAGCTTGACCCTAGCTATCACTTTATCCATGGTCTCACCAATATGATTGATAACAACACCATTAGCTTTAGAAACTGAATCTGGAATAGGAACAGGTCCAGCACCCATTAGCAAAAGTGGCTCTTTAGGTAAGATTTCTGAAAGAGGAATTGTAACTGGTGGCTTAATCATATTTTAATTATAAGGTACGCGGTACCCTTTGGAAATATTAATAGGTTACATTCTTTTAGATATTAATAAATATAATTTGAACTAAGTAAAACTGAAGTTAACTAAGAAATTCTGAGATTTTCTCATAATATTAGCATATTTTTGGAATTCCGATCTTTTTTATAAGAATTCCAAAGGCTAGATCAAGTATAAGTTCTTGAAATTTCCATAGGGTACCGCGTACCTTATGGAAATCGAGTCATTATTTTTAATAGGTCTTTTATTTGTTGATAATTTGTCCAACCTAAAGTTATTTTTCTTGGACGAGAAATATCTGTTAAAACTCTAAAAGCTTTTTTGCCACGGAATTTTTTTACTAATGATATTGGAACTGTAACAGGTAATAATACAACATCTACAGCTAGAGTGACTGGAACAAATAATTCTACACACATAAATCCCATACTTGCAGTTGCAGGGAAAAACCAATTACCAACAAATTCCGTTTTATTTTTTCTAATACTTTCTAAGTTCGAAATAGGAAAAACTAGGCTT
>CAYGTU010000154.1:0-7325 GCA_964352945.1 uncultured Bacteriovoracaceae bacterium | reverse complement strand
AAATAGAAGTACCGAGTACAAAATTTGAATGAGCTACTGGCCTTAAATTTTTTCCTACAATCCAAAATGAAAGATCATAAAAGAATATAAGAAATGCTAAAGCTAGAAAGAAAAATGCAATTGGTCCAAAGAATTTTAAAGGCTTAACACCAATAATGATATTTACAATCTGGGGGATAACTTTGAAAGGGTATTTATAGGAAATAAAAGATTTCCCTGTTTCACGTTTTTTAAATTCTACATCAACGTGAGCAAACCTCATTCCACGATGATAAGAATCTAGAAGTATTTGCTGAGTGTAGTTATAATTTCCTGGAAGATAAAATACTTCTAAGTAAGCTTTGTTAACGGCCAAAATTCCAGGTTGACTGTCATAAACGGGCCAGCCAGTGAGCCATCTCATTAGTCCTGTAAAAACAAGATTTCCAACTTTCCTTACAAATGGCATTTTGTATTGAATATTATTAAACCTATGTCCGTAAACAACATCGACCTCTTCTTTTAATATAGGTTCTATAAGTCGTTTAATGTCATTAGGGTTGTGCTGAAGATCTGCATCGAACTTCACAACAATATTTGCCTTTGCTTCATGTGCAGCCTTTAAACCTGTTCTAATGGCAGCCCCAAGACCTTTATTGATTGTATGATGAACTACTTTGTCTGCTCCAGATCTCTCTGCAATCTCGCCAGTCTTGTCGATTGATCCATCATTAATAACAAAAATTTGAAAATTTAAATCCCTCGATTTATATTCATCTTTAAGTTTTGCAAGTGATTGACATGCTTCGCCAATTCTTTCTTGCTCATTGTAAGCAGGTATAATAACAATTATATTTTTCATCAAAATTTTATATCAGCAAATTTTTTAAATGACTATTTTGCACAGAGTCAGTCGTTGTATAAATCTCATCTTTTTGGTACTTTCAGTCATCAAGGAAAATAAATGAAAACAATTCTTATTACGGGTGGTACTGGATTTTTAGGGTCGCATTTATGTGAAAGACTTTTAAACGAGGGCAACAGAGTACTGTGTTTAGATAACCACTTCACGGGCCCAAAGAAAAATATAGAACATTTAAAAGGTAGAGAAAATTTTGTGACTATAGAGCACGATATTATCTACCCATATTTTGCTAATGAAAAAATCCACCAAATTTATAACTTAGCTTGCCCAGCAAGTCCCGTTCATTACCAATATAATCCAATTAGAACTTTAAAGACTTCAGTTCTTGGTATGACGAATATGTTGGGACTCGCTAAAAACCATAAAGCGAGAATTTTTCAAGCTTCAACTTCAGAAGTTTATGGTGACCCTGAGGTTCATCCTCAAACAGAATCCTATTGGGGAAATGTAAATTGTACTGGAATCCGTTCTTGTTATGATGAAGGAAAGAGAGCAGCTGAAACACTTTGTTTTGATTATCACCGTGAAAATGATGTTGATATAAGAGTAATAAGAATTTTTAATACCTATGGGCCAAGAATGCATCCCAATGACGGCCGAGTGGTTTCAAATTTTATAGTTCAAGCACTTAAGGGTGAAGATATCACCATGTATGGTGATGGATCTCAGACAAGATCTTTTTGTTATGTAGACGATCTAATTGAAGCTTTTGTTCGATTCATGAATCAAGATAATTTTATCGGACCAATGAACGCTGGAAATCCAAATGAATTTACTGTTAAACAATTAGCAGAAAAGGTAGTTGAGCTAGTAGGATCAAAATCAAAAATTTCATATAAAGATCTTCCTAAAGATGATCCTAAAGTTAGATGTCCAGATATTAGTTTAGCTAAAGAAAAAATTGGTTGGGAGCCGAAGGTTCAGTTGGAAGAAGGGCTTAAAAAGACGATTGAGTATTTCAAATTAATAATTTAATTACATTATAAAAATTGTTTTTAATTAAAGGTGTAGTAAAATGGTTGCTTCAGAAGAAAATGTTGAAAGTAGGTATAAATATTTATACTTAATAACTATTTGCTTAATATATTTTTTAGTTAATATTTATTCTCTTCGCTATAATAATGATTTATCAAGAGCATTTCCTTTAATTAAGCAGCTCTATTTACCAGGTCTTTTCCCAGATTCAGATATTTTAGTTAAATATGGAATTAGAGGTCCTTTTTATTTTTATAAGTTTACATCCTATATATTACCAGGGATTGATAATCTATACAGACTTTATTCAATCATAACTATTTTGCTCATACCTTTATCAGTCTATTCATTTTTTGTACTAGCAAGCTCGATATTGAAATCTGAGAGAAAGTCAATCTTGGCTACTTTATTGTTTTTTTCTTCGGGGTCATATTTTGCGATACTAAATTCAATGACTTCTCCAATGATCTATCCCGTTTCTTCTGGGTGCGCTCTTTGGATATCTTTTTTGGGTTTATCCTTTATTTTTAAAAATAATTTTATGTTATCTGCTATCGTTGGTGGGTTATTGTTTTATTTACATCCTGGACAAGCAATTTTCGTTTGCATTTTAAGTTTTTTATTTTACATAAGAAGTGGTCAAAACTTAAAAGGGTTATTTACAAAAGTTATTCTTCCTCCTCTACTTATAAGCATTCCATTTTTTATAAAATATATTCAAGGAACATATAGTGTCGTAGGATTAGATGTCCCAAATTTAATAAACCTTTGGGATTTATGGCAATATCATGTAAGAATAGAAGATCACATTTTACAATCATATTATTCGGTGTTCTTCTTAATCGCATTTAATAATGTATTTCAAAAAGAACAATATGAGAATGTTCAATTTGCACTTAAAATATTTTTTGGATTAATAATATTCTATATAATTAATGTATATTTCCTAAAGGTCTTTTCATTATCCCAGATGTATTTATTTAGGGCTTCAATCTTTATAAAGCCACTAGTAGTTATTATTCTCACTGAAAATATATTATTATTGTTAAACAAATTTAAAAACGGAGATATAAAATCCAGAAGCTATATATTTTTCATTATACTGAGTGTCGCCTACCTTTTACTGTATGGTCATACTCATAAAGAATGGTTCACTCTTTTAGCATTTTTTGCTTTTTTCACTTTGCTTAAAGTAGAAAAATTTAATGCTGGCGAATCAATAATAAATATTTTAGTTAAATTCTCAATTATTTTGAGCCTTTTCGTTTTTTATCTTTGGAAAAGCATAAATGTAGACTTTTATACTCTCTTTATCCAGCATTACTCAAAAATGCTTATAATGATATTTTGTGTTGCCTTTTATGTTTCATTTATTTTTATTAAACCAACATACAGAAAAAATATCGATAAAATGTTTCAATTAACAAACAAAAATATCGGGTCTTTTATACTGATTTTCTTTTTGTTATGTATTCCAAAGATTAAATTTAATAGAAAAAAGAAGGAATTTTTTAATGATCTTTTTGGTATAAGTAAGGAATTGTCACCCAATAAGAACATCTTAGATTGGTTTGTATATAATAAGATAACCTCAAAAATGATACTAATTGACCCTTTAAATATAGATTTATTTAAATTGAGAAACCAAACTAATAATGGGCTTTGGGTTCATGTTTACGATGTTAACCAGCTTGCTTATAATCTTATAGGGTATAGCGCCGTGCATGAAAGGTTGTCTGATCTTGGTATTAAGAGAATAAAATGGGCAGATCTAAGCTCTTTTTCAGTGAAACGGTATGAATCCACATTTAAAGAGTTTTTTAAAGAAAGATCATTTGACTATATGACTCGAAATAAAATAGATCTTGTGGTAGTGTCTAACGACTTGGTTCCCCACATAAAATTAAAACTTGTTAAAAAATTTAACAAGTTTTCGGTATATGAAATATAGGTTTAAAAAATGGATAGAGAAAATTTACTTGAAAAAGAGGCTGCATTCCACGACGAATGGGCAGACACGATAAAAATTGAAGATGTTCCAGTTGATGAAACTTTTGAATTATCAACTTCTCCAGAAGCTAAATGGCTTTTTAATCAGGTGGGGGATGTAAAAGGTAAAAGAGTCTTAGAGTTGGGTTCTGGAGCAGGAGAGGGATCGGTTTATTTTGCAAAACATGGGGCAAGGGTAACTGCAACAGATATTTCTCCAGGTATGATTGATGTTGTTAAAAAAGTAGCTGCTCACCATAACACATCTTTAGAAGATGCAAGAGTTTGTTCAGCGGATGACTTAAGTTGTTTTGAAGAAAACTCTTTTGATATCGTTTATGCTGCAAATCTTTTACATCATGTTGATATAGAAAAAACGATTACTGAGGCAAAGAAGGTTTTAAAGCCTGGAGGAGTCGCTTTATTCTGGGATCCAGTCGCACATAACCCCGTTATTAATGTTTACAGAAGAATGGCTATGGCTGTTAGGACTGAAGATGAGCATCCAATTAAATACTCGGAGTTAAAAATATTTAAGAAGCATTTCTCTCAAGTTAATAGAAAGTTTTTTTGGTTAACCTCATTAATTATTTTCTTGAAATTTTTTTTAATAAACAGAATACACCCATCTTCTGACAGATATTGGAAACTTATTCTAACTAAAGAAAATGAAATCAGAGGTACTTATAAATTTTTCAGTACAATAGATGAAATCATCCTAAAGGTATTTCCTCCTTTAGGATGGTGGTGTTGGAATATAGCTATAGTTTGTAAGAAGTAGGTTTGTTATGGGATTTTTTGAAGGTGGTGTTTTAAAATTAGCTAAGACTGTTTTGTTTAAGCAAAACCCTGCCTATGTACAGTTTTACGTAACAGCTAGATGTAATTTAGCATGTGAGCAATGTAATATTATTTATGCCCATGCAGATCAAAGAGAGGCAACTCTAGAAGAGATAGAAAAAATTGCGTTTAATCTTAGTAAACTAGGTACTTCAGTAGTTTTACTTACAGGAGGAGAGCCATTTATTAGAAAGGATCTTCCTGAGATTGCTGCTATATTTTTAAAACATAAAATTCATCCAAGAATTCAAACGAATGGCTTAGCAACGCTAGAGCAATTAAAAAGAATGAAAGAACTTGGGGTGCATGATGTTTCGATTTCTCTTGATTCGCTAGCGCCAACTCTTCAAGATAAGATCAATGGTGGATTTGACCATTCTTGGGATAAGGCCTTAACGACTATGTCGAATGTAAATAATACTTTTCCTCAGGAATCATTTGCAGCACTAGGGTGTGTTTTAGCGCCTTCAAATATCGATCATGTCTGCTCTGTGATTAAATTTGCAACTAAAATTGGTTGGTGGGTTTCACTTGTACCTGCTCATGTCGCTGATAAAACAGATCCTAGAGGATTCTCGACTTTTGATAAAAACCTAGAGTTTAATCCAAAAGATTATCCAAAGGTTAAAGAGGTTATTGAAAGAGCTAAAAAGTTAAGGGACTCAGGTGAAAACCTTTATGACTCAGATGAATACTTAGATGATATCTATCGATTTATTACTAAACAGCCAATTCAATGGCGTAGAAGGAATAACAACAAATGTGACAGTCCTAATCTGTATTTTGTAGTTCAGCCCAATGGAAGCATGTCTGTTTGTTGTGATTATAAAGTTAGGCAAGAGGTTTATGTTCAAGATGATAATTTTATTGAGACTTATAAATCTAAAGTACTTAGGAAAGAAATCGACACTATAACTTCAGCTTGTACAGGTTGTATGTACGGAAGTTTTCCAGAGATAACTATTTCATCAAGATTTTATCTTCCAATGGTTAAGAGAGGTTTCTTATTCTTAACAAATAGTCATAAACGAAAATTACAGAAGTATTCTCCTTCTGACATGCATAAAATAGCTCAAGATATACTTAGGGAAGAGGGGTTGGAATGATAGTAGAAATGGCATTCCAGTACTTAATTATTCAGCAAGTAAAGTGGTTAAAGAATGACGGTGTTATTACTGATGAAATTTTGTTTTCTGAGTTTATGGGATCAGCTGAATTCTCTCAAGAAGGAAGAGAATTTATTGTCAAATTTAAAAAAAATGGCAAAGCGGAAGAAGTTAGAGCAGAAAAGGTAAACTTTTCATTCTACAAAAGAGCTGAAACAAAAGAAGCGTTTAAAAAAGATGAAAGCTTGAACAAAAATAGAGAAAACGCAATGCGTTTGATACTTGATAATATATTTAATTAATGAAAGTTTTTGTAACAGGTGCCACAGGTTTTATTGGTCTCGAATTAGTTGAATACTTTCTAGATAAAAGTTATTATGTAACTGCTTTTGTAAGAAATCCCAAAAAACTTTGTCATATTTCTCAAAATCCCAAATTAAATATAATAGATGCTCCTCTGGAGAGTATAGATGATTATAGAGATGAAATTTTTTCTTCTCAGGCAGTAGTTCATCTGTCTGGTGATGCAAATTATGGAAATGGTGAGCATTATTTAAAAGTAAATTATGATCCAACCGTAAAACTTGTAGATATTCTAAAGGACTCAAAAAACACTAAATTTATTTTCTATAGCACTATGGGAGCGGTAGAGAGATCTTCTTCGGATGACTGTTCAATTCCTCTTAATGATAAATCTAAATGCTATCCGTGTACTGACTACGGAAAGTCTAAGAGAAAATGTGAAGAATATATTGAGGCTAATTTAAGTAACTACTCGATTATAAGACCTGCAATGGTTTATGGAGAAAAAATGAGAGAAGCTTCACATATTTCATTTTTTCTCCAGCTAGCTTTAAAGAATAGTCTGATTTCAAAGATGAATTTTCCTTCAATATATTCCGTAATACATGTTAGAGATGTTTGCGCCATGACCGATAAATTGTTAAATAATGATTCAGATAAGAAAGTCTTTTATGGGGCATCTGATAATATTTCTCTAGGGGATATTTTTGGCGTAGTTAAGAAGCCACTCTTGCCAGTTGAGAAATTGACTGTATTTATTAAATTATTTAGAGCATTTATTCCTTTTAAGGTTAAATCATTGTTTTTAAATACCTTACAGGTCAATTTAGATTTCAAGGAATTGATAACTGGACCTTCAATATTTGAGCAGACTAAATTTGATTCAATATTAAAAAGAGAGAAGGCTAGATCGGATATAAGTGCAATGGTACCTGGGGTAACAGTTGTGACAGGCGCTAATTCAGGACTAGGTTTTTCATTTTCGGATAAACTTCAAAATAGAGAGAACTTAGTTTTAATTGATAAAAATATAGAACATATCAATTCTGTTTATTCAGGAAGAAGAAATATTAGAGTTATTGCATGTGATTTTTCAAATGAAGAAGAGTTGATAAAACTTGGTGAAGAGAAATTCTGGAATAATTTATCTGAAATTTTTCAATGCTCTGGATTTGGTATAAGTGGTAGGGTGGGGGAGCGGATTATTG
>CAYGTU010000153.1:0-7338 GCA_964352945.1 uncultured Bacteriovoracaceae bacterium | reverse complement strand
GTTAATGCCTTTGTACTTTCTGGAAAGCAGTGTAAGCAAAAACAAATCAAAAAAGCAAAATTAGATAAAGGTAAAAAAGCATTCGCAACTGAAGCTGAATGTACTGCTGCTCTTAAAACTAAATGTGAAAAGGGTGGTAAAAAAGAAATGAAAGATGGAAAGTGTGTTAAAAAAGGTCAGGAAAAAGTAACTGCCTATGTTCTATCTGGAAAAAGTTGTAAGTCAAAACAAGTAAAAAAATCTAAACTAGATAAAGGTAAAAAAGCATTTGCCACTCAAGCTGAATGTGACGCCGCTTTAAAAACTAAATGTGAAAAAAGCGGAAAGAAAACTTTTTACCAAGGTCAATGTGTTAAGACGAGTAAACTTCCGGCCGGTGCTAAAGCTTCACTTGGTATTGAAGATAAACCAAAAGAGAGCTTAGTAGATAAATACGGTGAAAAAGCTATAGGACTTGGTAAGACGGGATTTCAAGCTGGTAAAGGTATGATTGAAGGCAATGAAAATAAAGGAATGCCTGGAGCTGGATCTGATACGCCTGCATCTGATTCAAATACTAACCCAAATCTCAAAACTCAAGAGCAACTCAGAGAACAATTTGGTGAACCTGGTCAAGCCACATACGATGGCACTGGAATTCTTTTAAGTGAATGGGTAAAACTAAAATCAAAATATGAACAAACTGGATGTATAACTCCTGAGTATAAAAAGAAATATACTATGTCGATCCTTAAAATGAATCTTATCACCGAAGAATGTTACGATAAAGAACATGGACGTGGTTCAATTAGAAAGCTTAAACAAGAGAATCGAAGAAATAAAAGAGGAAGATAGTCAAAGTTAGCCAATCAAGATTTTCTTTAATACAATAATTTCATGAACAAATTACTCTTAATTACTACCTTTATAGTGGGTCATCTAATCATGACCTTAGAAATGATTGTAGGTCGTGTTTTAACGCCCTATTTTGGCTCAAGTCTTATTGTATGGGCTTCTGTTATTGCCGTTACCCTTTTGGCCATGAGCTTAGGATATTTGATTGGTGGCACTCAGGCAGATAAGAGTAAAAATATAAGACCACTTGCTCGAAATATTATTAATGCTGGAATCTATATTTCAATCTGTGCTTATTATTTAAGCCATATTGAATCTGTTTCAAGTATCTTGTCTAATACATTTTTTGCGAGTTTATTTGGAGCGGCCATTCTGTTATTTGTTCCTTGTTACTTTTTAAGTACCTACTCTCCATTTGTCTTAAAACTCTCTCTTGATAACATTGATTCCACAGGAAAAATTTCAGGCAGACTTTATTCACTAGCTACAGTTGGTTCAATTTTTGGAACACTTTTTACAAGTTTTATTTTAATTAATAATTTTAATCTAGATTTTTTATATATGATGACGGGGCTACTAACTCTGGTTTGTGGTATATCACTTTTGTTAGATCAAAAGTTTAAAATGATTTCTTTCTTTCTCTATGTTTGTTTAGTTGTTATTTATTGTTTTAATATTCAACGTGAAGATCCTGTAGAAGATCCTATGGAGAATGTTGGCCAAATGAAAAATGGCATCATTGATAAAGCAGTCTCTCATTTTAGTAATATTTATATATTAAAAAAGAATAATAATATTTATATGCGTGCAAACTTAAAAAAAGATGAAGGCTATGAATCAGGCATTGACTTATATCATCCTGAAAAACTTCTTTTTAAATATAATGTCTTATTGACCTACTCTGTAATTTTCCCTGATAAATTAGATAATATTTTAGTTTTGGGACTGGGAGGTGGAACCGCAAGTACTTATCTCAAAAGACATCTTCAAAAATCGAAATTTGAGGTTGTTGAAATTGATGATCAAGTAATTAAATTTGGTAAAAAATATTTTAATGTTGTTGAAGATGAGCAGTATAAGATCTTTAATCAAGATGCCCGATTATTTTTAAGTAAAACAAATAAAAGATATGATCTTATTTTACAAGATACCTACCGAGGACAAAATATTCCTTTTCATTTAACAACAAAAGAATATTTTTCTAAGGTTAAATCGAAACTGACATCAAATGGTTGTTTTGCTACGAATATGGCCACTTATAAAAAAGATTTAACAATCCTTCATTCTCAAATCACTACTCTAAAGTCTGTATTTGAAAACTCTTTGGCCCTTGCCTATAATGGAAATTATATTTTAATCAGCTGTAATTCCAAAAATCTTAATATGAATAACTTAGCTAAGGCGGCTAAGCTTCAGGACGAATATCTCTTTTACTACCCTTTAACTGATTACCCTCGCTATATAGAGAGCACTCTACATATTCATGGAAGAGTTTTTACTGATAACTTCACCCCTTTGAACCTAGTAAGTATCTAAAATTACGTTACATATTTTAAACTTTAAGACCCTACTATTCTTATTTACAGGGTTGCGCCATTTGCCTTGATAAATATCTGTAATTATTTGAAAATACTGATGCAAACATGAAAATAAAGGGGATTTTCTGAGGGCAACTCACACTCGTCTCATCATTTTTTTAATGATGATCATTTCAATCTATGGATCATCTACTTTTGCTAAAGAGCCAAAAGTAGAGCAATTCAATAATAGTTTTTTTGGAAAACTAAGACTTGGTATTGATGACGAATTTGATTCCAATAGTTTTCGCTTACAAGCTTCTTTCTTTGATTTAATTTCTAGTTTCAATCTTTTCAAATTTAAAATTGGTAATGAACCTGATGAGGGAGAATCTGATTATCGTTCAACTTTAAAAGCACAAGTACAAAGAAGAGTTTTTGACAATAGAGATTTAGCTGAAACTTATACCGTTGTTGATATAATGAAATTTCCACTAACAGTGCCTATTTCTATTGGAGCGCCCATTCCACTTGGACAAGCAACATTTAGTTATCAATTAGGACTTAATTTAAATTTTTCATTTTTAAATATAAGACAGTCTAGGCACGAAAATTTAAATAAGCTTACTAGCTTAGATGATATGCAAGCAGCGGCCAATCAAGCAGAGCAAGTGACCCAAGAAATTGCTAAGGATGTAGAAGAGATTGAAAATCAAGAAGGTGAAAAAGGTGATAAAAAGAAAAGAAGACTTTTTTCTTTAATTAAAAATACTCCTGTTAACGAAGCTCGTTATGCAAAGTTATTTAATCTTCTGGTTCACCCACTTAGACTTCCGTGGAATAAAAAATCTGCGCTTAAATTACCTGAAGGTGAAATTTTCTCCTATGGAGTAGATGGCTCAATTCAACTGGGTGGCTCTGTTGGATGGAGTGCTCTTAATATTATTGGAGCAGATGAAGCTAATGCAGGCGTCTCAGTGACAACCTATTTAAACGGACAATTTAAAATATCGATTTTAAAAGAACCAGGAAATAAAATTCTTTTAAAAATTACCCGAGTTAAATCTAAAGGTGTAAGTGCCAATCTAGGATCAGCTTCAGCAAAATACACCATATTAAAGGGTTTTGTCGTAGCAGGGATTAAAATAGGAGATGTAACTGAAAGTATTTTTCCTTTAAGCTTGAATATAGGAAGTCAACATGAAGATATTTTTGATGTTGGTTATAGATATGATTTAGATAATGAAAGGGCCGTAGAAGCTTATAAGAGTGCTGTTTTAGGAATGCTTAAATTAAGTGATGATCAATATTTAGCAAATGATGGGGTTGAGAAAGTTTTTACTCGTCAAAAAAGTAAAAAAGGTAACACTAGAGAATATAAAATGAAATTTTCTATTGCGTTTGAAAGAGGTCACCAAACAAAGCAAGAGTATTCAAAATTAAAAGTTACCATTGGTAAAGATGTTAATTATGTATTTGAGTCTGTAAATTATAACTCTAAAGGTTTTGAAACACTTTGGAATGTGTATGAACAAAAAGATTACTCATTTAAAACTATTATTGGTGAAGACTTCTTTCTAAATGACAATCCAGAAATTGCACTAAGTTTAGAAGGAACCATTTCAGATAGCACCACAAGCCCAAAAGAAATTTATCAATATATTGATGAAGTTGAAAAAGCCGTTGGAGCTAGAATATTCCCTGATGTTACAGCTAATGGACCACATCTTAAATGTAGAAGACTAGATAATATTAAATGTAATCTTAACCGAGCAGTATTAAAATATGGAAAGTCTTCATTTTTCTACAATATCAATTTTTCAAAATCTCAACTGAAAAAATTTATACATATGCCTGAAGAAAAAATGTGGGAGATTCTTGCAAAGGCCCATCTTCCTGAAGCCAAAACAAGTAAATGGAGCACTCCTTACAAACGAAGTAATTACCAAGCACGAAATATGCTTTTTATGGCAGCTAATTTACCACTCTCCCTTTTCGATATTGTTCTTAAATCAGGTAATAGACTTGTTTCAGCACAGAGGTTTCATCATATATGGAAGTCACTCAAGGATATAAATGATCCTTATAAATTAACTAAAAAATTATCTCTGTTATTTAGATCTGTTTCTTTTAACTTTGAGGCCATAAAAATATTAAAAGAAGTTATTGCTGAAATACCCTATTCTTTTTATGTGAGTGCCAATTCAAGTAAAACATTTGGAGCCTTTCAACAGTCGTTTAATTATTCAAAATCAACAGATCAGTTAAGAACCTACATCGACCGTGTTATTGAATTTGATAATATCAGACAGCGCCTGACCTTTGATCCTGAAGCTCAGATTGCTTCATTTAACTTTAAACAAGATAGTGCTGATCAGATTACTCTTACTTTTGATTTTAAGAAAAAACCAAGCTTTGTCTTTTTTCAAATAAAACAAGGAAGTGCTTGGAAGCAAAGTAAGACTCTTTATCAAAAGGTGCTTACCAATGATAATGTCTTTCAAAAAGGTGTAAATAAAATCATAGTAAAAAGAAGTGATACTCAAGGTCTTGCTGGCAAGCTAAGTAAGGCTTTATTTATTAATAAACATATTCGTTTTCAAGCAGCAATTGCTCTACAAAAAGATCATTGGGGTGAAGTTGTTCAAACAAGATTCAAAGTAAGGGAGAATCATTAAAGTTACATCTAACTTTAATATTTTTTTTCTTAAACTTATATTCCATTCTTAAGTCTTTTGATTCAAGCTCAGATAATTTCGAACTATCAACAAGTATTAAATCAGAAGTTTTACCTTTTACATTCGGTTTACCATTATTTCTATCGAGTCTAGTCAGAGAGACGGCATAACTATTCTCAGCTATTCCATTTCTTGAGAGTGAAATGAGAAATTTACCATCATTATCAATACTTGCTCGAGGTTCAAATAAAACTGAGCTTAAATTTTCACCTAAAATCATTTTGGGAAATTGTAGAGCGACCTGCTTATCGACTTGATAGATACAATTTGCACTTAATTGAATATTATTTGTATACACAGCTGAATGTGATTTTAAAGATATAACAGATATAAAAATAATTATTAAAGGAAACATTTTACTCCCAACTCAATTTATTTAATTAGTAATTCGATTTTTTAACTTTTTCAGCAAAATCTCTTTTAGAAAGGTCGATCTCTTTATTTGTTAAAATACTTATTATTCCAAAAATACTCGTTATTAATAATTTCATTTATTCTCCTAAAGATAGATCACTCGTGATGCGTATTAAACACTTGGTCTAAGGATTTTTCCATTGAATTTTATTCTGTATGAATAAATTACAAAAATGGGCCAACCGAAGTCAGCCCATTTTCATTTTAGGGTGGGTATTTGAGTATTTACCTAGAGATACGTAAGCTCTCTAGGAAATGCAAAAAAATAATTAAATGTGCTGGATAAATTTCCCCTTTATCTTGCTTTGCCAATATAGGGTTAAATTAAATAATTTTCAATGATTTTTCAAAGGAAAGTAATTTTTACAATTACATTTTTGAAGAAATTTTCAGGTCTTTGGCAAAGTTCTTTCTCGACTTGAAATGCTTTGCTAGGGCCTCTTTAACCATAATATATAACTGATCTGTCTCTTTAATCGTAACTGGCTTAAAATTGTAAACACCGGCGTTTTCTGTAATTTCAATCTTTATATGCTTTCCATCCTTTGAAGTAATATCAAAGAAAAATGGTTTACCCTTTTTAAAACTCTCTTGAGACATAATGACTATCTCTTTAATCTCTTTTTCTGAAAGAATATCCGCAAGGTCAAATTTTTCATCTGAAAAATCTACTAAGGTTTGTACTTCTACAACATCTCCACCGGTAGCAGAATCCTTACCTGTATTAAAGCTTACTTTATTAGCAGAACCTGATTTACCTAAAGCACTCTTAGCTCTACCTTCAGTTGGAGTTAAATCTTTTATCTGATTATTTGTTGAAACTTCATCAAAAGGATTATTTGTAGGAGACTCTTCTTCAGCTTTCTCGTCATTTTTAGTTATAATTGTATTTCCTGATTCTTCCTTTTTGTTTGGTAATAAAGAATTCTTTGAACTTGTTTGTCTTGAATCCAAAGGCTTAGATTCATCTTGCTCTTCATTAATTTGATTATTTAAATCTTGAATTTTCTTATCTACTTCAGCAATTTTTGCATCATATTGAGCATTATCAATTGTGCTTCCTACTTTACCTAAAAATTCTTTTTGTCTTTGTGAATAATCGATCCCACTTGAGAAAGATTTACTGGTAGTTGAATTAATTTTTGATCTAATCTCTGATTGACTGCTGGTTGTACTTACAGAAGCAATCTCTCTTCTTGCATCAGGGCTTATAACATTTTGATTACCGCCGTTAGAATTCATTGCTGATCCCGATGGATCCACAGAATCCCCCTGAGAATCAACTGAATTTGTTACAACTTTAGGGTCAGCTTCTTCAGGCGGCCCTGTGTAAAATGCATTTACAATACTTGAAGATGGTTTCTTTTCACCAAGTTTAGCTCTTAAAACATCTAGTATCGCTAATTGATCAGTTGAACATTTTTTATTCGCACAATCATATTTTTCAGCTACTTCTTCATAAGTTTTTAAAACTTCTTTTTTTCCATCTTTATTAGTTGTAAATGAGTGACAGAATTTCCCCTTGAGTTTTTCAGAAGCATTTACTTCTTCACCAGCACTTCCTTTTGAATCAATTAAAAAATCAGTAATATCAACTTTATTTTCACTTGGGTTACAGAGATGATTTGTATAATAACCATCATTATTTTTTTCATTAATTGAATCTATTAAATATTTCCCTTGTGATACAAACAAATCTTTTCCTGAGCAAAGCATATCTTTATTAAATCCTTTATCTAGATTTTCTGAAATTTTTTGGCATTTAGTTTCTAAAACTAAACCAAGCTCTTTTTTAAATTCTTTTTCTTGACCTAACTCCATAATGGATTCGTAGG
>CAYGTU010000152.1:0-7393 GCA_964352945.1 uncultured Bacteriovoracaceae bacterium | reverse complement strand
CTGTTATTACAGCTTCATGACTAATTTAATTAATTTGTAACTTGATAAGAAAAGCGAATTAAAATTTGAAATCAAATTGTCGATGTTTGTTTCTATATCATCACAATTAGTATTAATATTTTCGATTCTATGAATCATTTCATTCTTCAATTCATTACCTCTTGAAATCTTAAAGTCATTTCTAAAATTCCAATTTATATTATGTGAATCTAAGTTCAGGTTTTCTAAATCAACATCGATGTTATTTTTCGCAATAAGATCACAGGCAAAAGTCATGCCTTTTGAATCAATTTTTGATAGCCGAGCTAAATTTACGGAATTTACCGCCAAATTATGAATAAATTGAACTTTATTTTGTATCAACATTGCTTCAATATTTTGTGCCATAAGTGTTGTAGTAAATAATAAAAATAATCCAACTAATATTTGTTTCATAAAATTCCTTTGTTGTTTTTTTCATTAAAGACTATAAATAGATTTGAAACAATGGTGTAGGGATTCTATTGATACAATGAAATGAATCGGGTAATTATTACATGAAAAAGTGCCAGCAGACTAGCGTGGAAACACTGCCTCCACTAAAGTCTGCTGGCACGTTTATTAAAACTGAGATGAATATTCAGAATATGGGTCGTATGCTTTGTCACAAAAATCTGGAATTGTAACACTGCTAACTTTTTTAGTTTCTCTATCAATTTCAACAGTTATAGAATTATTCGTATCTGATTTATCTAATTTATTAACACATGCAAGAACAACTTTACATTTATCTAATGAATCAAAGATAAAATGTGTTGATACACCAACTGAATTTACATAATTAAACATCTTATTTGAATGGTCACAGTATAAATAATTGCTATCGTAGCTATTTTTATTTGTTTTTAAGTAAGAGTAGTCTCCGTTAACAGTTACAACTTGTGTAACTTTAAAAGTAAATGTACTTCCGTTTCCGTCGCCTTTCCCACCAATAATTTCTTGTCCAAAAGATAGTTGAGATAATAGTAATATCCCGAATAATAAATGTTTCATTTTTTCCCCAATGTTTTATATTTTGTTAATAATGTTGTCTCTACTAACACACAATAATAACGGGGATCAACCAGTATTGAATGACTATGTAATAAAGAAAGGAAACCGCGCTTTTATTTACTAAAAGCGGTCTTAAATTTGAAAGACTTGATGTTATACTCTTTTTGAATAGCCTCTAATTGATAATTTATAAGCCTGCGTTTCTGACTTTCAATAGGAATACTTTTGTATTCAGGAGAAGAAGAGATTTGTTGTAAAACACTGTAAAATTTAGGCATGTCGAGGTTATAAAGTTTATCTTTATGCTGAGCTTGTAAATCTTGTGAAATATACATTGATTCATTAGAGCATTTGATACTCATTCTTAATTTGAAATTTGGTAGTGAATCTTGCACAGATTCCTTAAAGTAGTTATCAAAAGATCCCACCAAGAGATTTCCTCGATAAAGACATTTGTTTAGCACAGTTGTTTCATTTAATTCAAAGTAGTATTTCGAATCGAGAGGCACAAAGCATACGTCACATGTTTTATAACGTGTCAGCCCGAGGTCTTCATAAGTTTTCCTTTCAGTTGTGACCATTATAGTAGTTAGGCCAAACACCAAAAAGGCAGCAATTTTAAACGGGTGGTTTGTAATAAAGTTTCTCATCAGATACCTCTTTAAAGTAACTCCGAGTCTCTTTGCTTATTTTAGATATGAGTAGACCGGAGACACAGTTATTTTCAGCATACGTCCTCCGTTGTGATACTGAATTATATCATATCTGCATGTTTTGCGAATGAGACATGTTTCTTGAACTTAGTGAAAACAGCTTGTTAGGCTAAAAATAAATAAGTGCCAGTAGACTATCTTGGAGACGGTGCTTCCACTAAAGTCTACTGGCACCTTTGGCCTATATTGAGTCTTTTATCGGGCGGAGATCTTCCGAAGATAATACAATTTCAACGTTCTCTTGATCAGGGTCAAACATTCCACTGATAGCATTTGAATAGATTCTCCCTTTTCTTTTAGTTAACTCGTTTAATGCGGCTCCACTAACAACTATTGGTGATTTAGCAATATCTACTACAAGACCAACTGGTATTAGGGGACATGCCCAATACAAATCCTCAGCACAATAGAAGAAAGTGAGGAATGAAATTCTTACGAGGTTTAAAAGAGATTTTTCTCTTCTCTCTTTTCGAGCATTTTTTTTTGTATCTTTTGTAATTTTTTTAAGGCTTAGATTTGGGGAATTGGAATATTTTTTATGTATATAATATGTATAATCATTAGTGAAATTTGAAAACCGCTTTGATACGATACTGAAACTTATACATTCATTTGTACTATTTTTTTTGTTACAATGAACAAAAAGTGAACTGTCATATAAGCTATCTTCATAAATAAGCTTAGCTCCATACGGAGTGAATACAGGATCTTCACTAGCAAATATATTTGCTGTAAAAATAGAAATAATGATTAGGATAAATAGTTTATTCATATGTTACCTCAATGTTTTAAAATTAGGTAAACCTAACAGGCTATAAAAAAAATCTCAATATCAGGTATAGTATTTACAGATAATTTTTGATTTAAATCAAAAAGGTGCCACTAGACTAGAATGGAGACAGTGCTTCCACTAAAGTCTGCTGGCACCATTAAGGAGTATAACCAATCATTAAAGTTTCATCACTATCTGCACCAGGGCCAACGTCATCATACATAGCATAGCATGGAGTTGTGCATTCAAAAGTATGTCCAGCGTTCACTGTTCCGGGATCATATTTATAGGCAAAGGGTGCTTCAGGATCGCCTGAAGTTCGAGTCAATGCATAGGTATTAACTAAACTTCCACTGGGATTGTAGACTTTTACAGAACCTGCACTAGGGGCCATAAAAGAAACATAAGCAGCATTTCTTGGAATTCCATATATTGTTGAAAGCATTGTTAATGGGAGAGAAGGTGAAGCGTTTATTCCATTACTATCTGCGATCTGAGTTAAGGCAATAGGTTTATCCGCTTTTACAATGGTAGCGTATCGGGCATCTCCACTTACCATTGTAGCAGGAGAATTTTTTACTTGATTAGTACTTATTGTGAAACTTGAATTTGATCCATCTTGCTCATAGAGAGTTCCAGAAGTTGTATCAAAAGCAGAAGTAATATATCCGGCAAATCCTATAATATCATTTGCCGCAGGAGTTAGTACTCTTGCATCCTTATCGTATGTAGAAGCATTACTAGAACGAGAAACAAAGTATACATTTATTTTTTTAGTTGAAACAATTGTAAGAGCTGCATTTGCTAGTTGAAAATCTTGAGTTGTATTGAATTCATGAATAGTATTTTTAGCAACATTGGCAATCGCCACTGTAACATTATTTTGTTTTAGCTGAACATAAGCATTACCTTCAACTGAAGCAATATAAATTCGTGGATAAAATTGTCCATAACGTGAAATATAAGTCGTAAACACAGATCCAGCATAAGCCTCTGAAGCCCAGCCAGCAGTCCCATAGCCCTGAGTAATGGCATAACATGCACCAGTACTTTCAATTCTATCGCCTTGATCAACATTAAAAGTTGGAACAATATCACCTTTATTAAAAGTTCCTAAAATATTTTCAGTACCATTAGTTTCAATATGGGTGATAGTATTATTATCTTCTAAGGATATAGCCATTGTCGGCGAGTTACTTCCTACCATAGCAAGTTTAGGTAGTGTCGCAAGCCCAGCACCTTGAAGTTCATAGGAAAGACTTGGATCAAAGCAACTCGATTTATTTCCAGCAAGATCTATAATATCTACATAGAAACTATTAATACCAACAGCTGAACCATCGATTGGAAGTGTTCCTATTACGTCGAAACTTCCATTTGATACTGTTCCATCACCAATCTTATTAGTACAAGTATTATTTGTATAAATACTAACTGTCGCGTTTTCTTCGCTAGTAGGAGTTGTTCCAGTAAAAGATGGAGCTGAATTATTTGATTGTGATCCATTTGCTGGATTAGTTAAACTTATTGTTAAAGGAGCACTTGGTGCTGTTTTATCTTCAACGTAACTTTTTGGTCCCAAGCAAGATGTAAAGTTTCCACCGCTTTCAACTACAAAATAATAAATATAAGTAGCTTCAATTGTTGTTATTAAAGAAATATTTTTAGACGTTCCTGTTGAAGTTTCATTAGAAATTTCATTTGTACATGCACTGTCATCATAAACATGTATTATATCTCCATTAAGAATGGAAGATACTTTAAATGTAACTGATCCAGCATTACCAAAACCAGAAGCAGGTGTTACATATGTAATTCCTGGAAGAGGAGTAACTGTGTCTTTTATAACATTTGCTGTAGTTGAAGCTGAATTATTTCCATTCGCGTCGGTAGTATTAGTTGTAATGACATAAGTATTATCTACTAAAAATGAGAGATCCACTGAAGAACTCACCCATCTATTATTACTACAAGTTGTAGAGAAAGTAATTTGATCAATACTTCCAGAAACTGCTCGACCATTTTCTGAACAAGATCCTTGAGCAATATAACTCGTTTCATTAGCTTGATTAATTGTATTTGGTGCATCGATAGTTGTAGTCGGAATTTGAGTATCAACATTTACAATAAAACTATCAGAAGTTTTTCTTGAATTGATTGCATATTCAAATTTAATTATATTTTCACCTTGATTGAATTGATTTAGACCTATCACAGTACTGAAACTCTGATCCTCACAGATGATTGAACTTATCTTGTTGCTATTATTGTATATATCAATTGTTCCAGTGAAATCACATGTACCTGTAACTGGAACATTTGTAATTCCTGTTCCAACATTCATTTCTTGAGTTGTTGCAGGTGTAGAAATACTAATAGTAGAATTATTTGGATCAAGGAATATATAATCCTCAGTAACTGTAGATTCTTTACCAGAATTACAGCTAACCAGAATAATGAATAGTAATATTCTTTGTATCAGTTTCATAATTATAAGTTCATATTAAAAAATATGAGGGCTCCATTTGTTTTTTCAGTTTGTTTGTAAAAATCAGATTCCATTTTATTTTGTTCAACAAAAACTTCAACACCGGTATTCCCCCAATTCCTTGGGAATATAAACTGTAGGCCGACTTTACTTTCTGTTCCACTCTCTAAGCTAGAATCATCAGGATCATTAAATTTATTTATTCCTAAATCTAGAGTGAAAAGAGAGTTAACTTGATCTGATTCATAAAAACTATATTTATAATTAAGTGTTAGGTTTGTTGATCTAACACTATAAAATTCAAATGTGGTTAGGTCTACACCTCTTTGAAAGTATTCCTGTCCAATTCCAAGTGTTGCTCCAATCTTTCCGTATTCAGATAAATTTCTTAAATAACTAAATGAAAGTCTAGAAGTCATAAAGTCTGGATTTTTTAAAACGTAATCAACTGGTGGAAGAATACTATATTTTTTTAAAAGATATTTCATTTGATATTGAGATTTTTTGTCAGTGGTTTCAAAATTCCAAGAGACACCTAAAGCAGTATTTGTTGAACTAATAAGCTCAGCCGTCGAACCTGAAATAAGATTTTCTCCATCAATCGTGCTGTAGAATGCACCGAGTTCAATTTGAAGAGATCCCGATTTTGTTTTAGGCGTATTATTGGCTTCATCAGTATTTTGAGCAGAAGCTACTTTTCTAAATTTTAATTCTTTAAGATCTCTTTTTAATTCTAATAACTCTAATTCATTATCTGTAGGATGAAAGATCTTTTGGCCTGGATATATTAATCGAGGGTTTCTAATGTCTTTATTTAAATTTGTATAGAGCTTGTGAAGTTTTTCAGGGCCAATTGAATAATAGGCTCCGATATGATGGTAAATAATATCGCTCAATGTATTTTTTTCTTTAACGATACTAAATTCTCTATTTTTTCTTTGTTGAATTTCTAGATATTTTTTTAGAGCAATAGGACCTAGACGGTCTCTAATTTCATTTTCATTTGGATGAAGTACAATTTGATTAGGATATAATTTATTAACATCTTTTATGTCTTTATTGATGTCAGTATATAAATCTAATACCTTTTCATATCCAGAACTATAGAAGCTTCCGAGATAGTCGTAGGCTATTTCACTTAATGTTTCGCTTTTAAGAACTTTGGTATGATCTCTACCAGAAGGCAATGAGCTATCGTCTCCATTTGCTAATGGAGATAGAATCGTACAGGTACAAATCAAATTAAATGCATTAAATTTGCTGTTATTTACCATCTCAACTACCTATCGTTTAAAGGCTTTTCTATATGTAATCTTTACGTAATATAATGATACTATGGGTCAGATTTACCACATAAGAAAACGTGATTTTAGGCACTTATAGCTTTTGTACTTGGGAGATTTAACTTTAATTGCCTATTATTAAAGGCTAAAGGTGCCAGGGGAGTTAATTGGTATCTTTACTGAAAAAGATTTTATTAAAAAAGTTGCTGCAAAGAAAACATGGTGGAAAAGAATTAAGTTATATGAAGTGATGACGATTTACCCTCATTCATTTAGACCCGAGAATAATGTATTAGATGTTGTAAAGAAGATGCATAAAGGTAAATTTAGACATATTCCAATTGTTAACGAGTACAATCAACCTCTTTATATGATATCGGTCAAAGATATTGTAAGCTGGATTGTGAGCTTTTATCCAAGGGAAGCATAAGCTTTCCTTGGAAAGTTGAATTCTTTGATTGAATCATAGATATTGCAAGGTACAATAAATATCTAAAAGATAATAATTAGAGAGGTAATGTTCATGACTATAGAGAATGTTTATAATTATTGGTTTAAAGAATTAAGCTTTAAGGAAAAGTTTAAAAAAGATGAGGCTCAGGATCGAAAAATTGAATCTGACTTTGGAGATCTTTTAATCGCTGCTAGGCAGGGTGAACTTTATAGTTGGAGAGAAACGGCTAAAGGTTCACTTTGTGAAATCGTAATTCTAGATCAGTTTTCAAGAAATGTTTACCGAGATACTCCTTCTTCTTTTAGTGCAGATCCTATGGCCCTAACATTATCTCAAGAGGCCATTAGAAAAGGTTTTGATAAAGAATTATCACAAGAAGAAAAAGCATTTCTTTATATGCCTTTTATGCATTCAGAATCTTTAGTTATTCATAATTGGGCATTAAAACTTTTCAATGAAGAAGGTTTACCTTATGAATTTGAAGTTAAGCATAGAAATATAATTGAAAAATTTGGACGTTATCCACATCGTAATGAAATTCTAGGAAGAAAATCAACAGCTGAAGAGATTGAATTTTTAAAAGGACCTAATTCTTCGTTTTAATTTGTTTATTTGACTTTGAATTTATCTAGTATAAATGGAGCTTTAAGC
>CAYGTU010000151.1:0-7435 GCA_964352945.1 uncultured Bacteriovoracaceae bacterium | reverse complement strand
TCTCATCAATGCTTACAATGCCTTTACGGTAAAACTTATCATAAAAAACTACCCTGTAAAATCAATCAAAGATATAGGTAGTTTTTTTACGAATTCATGGAAAATAAAGTTTTTTAGTCTTCTTGGAAAAGAATTTTATTTAGATAAAATTGAACATGAAATAATTCGAAAAGATTTTAACGAACCAAGAATTCATTTTGCCGTTAATTGTGCTTCAATTAGCTGTCCTTCTCTGCTTGAAAAGGCTTTTGTAGCTGATAAGCTTAATGATCAGCTTACTACTGCTGCACAAAACTTTCTTATGAATAGTAATAAAAATTACCTTAAAAACAAGAGTATATACCTATCTTCAATCTTTAAATGGTATGGAGGAGATTTTGAAAAAAAATATGGTTCTCTTTCAATTTTTCTAGAGAAATATTTTGGTCCAGAATCAAAGAGTTATAAAATTGAATACCTAGATTATGACTGGAATTTAAATGATTACGTTACTAAGCCTAATTAGTTGCCGAACAACTAGCTCCACCTAATACACAAAATTCAGCGCACCAAGGATGATTTAAGCTTACTTCTTTTCTTGATTCCATCAAAGTCTCACCCAGTTCAAATTGTTTATCATAGGCTAATAGTGTACAAGCAAGGACTGTTGCTTTCAAAGCCCCTTTTCTCTTTACAATCATTCTTTCACTAGAGCACATTTGCATTTCAGGAGTCTTATTTAGTATTCCCCAACAATCCACTGTTATCTCTGGTACCTCTGGTAAGCGATGCATCTCTGGAAAGATAACGATCTTGTTATCTTTTATTAAATTTATATTAATATTATTAACAGATAATAAGTCCTGATAACCCTTGGTCGATTTTATCTGATCTTCACCTAGGATTGACCTACCTGCAATAGAGATATTAAAGCCTTCATCATAAAGCCATTTAATTTCTTGAATCGTTTTTTCAAAAGTATTTTCACCACGCTCATTTTCATGAATTTCTTTTGTATAGTGATCAAGAGAAATTCTTAATTTGAGATTATCCTGGTATTTCTCTTTTAATTCTATCAAGTTTCCATGATGCTTTTTTAAAACTTTGTAAGCATTTGTTAAGACTAAAACCTCAAATCCTTCAGTTAAACACTTATTTAAAATTGGAATAATATTGGGATTTAAAAAAGGCTCTCCGCCAGTAAAAGAAATATTCTTTGTCCCCAGATTATTAATTTTAATTTCCTCAAGATAAGGGGACACATCTGCTAATGAAAGATAGACTAGACTATCGTTTGTTGGGCTAGATTCAATATAACAATTTTCGCATTTTAAATTACATTGAGTTCCAGTATTAAACCAAAGAGTTTTGAGTTCTCTTAATCTTACACTGGCCCTTTTTTCGCCTTTTGCAGTTATTTCTGGGTTTTCAAATTTTTTATACATTAACAGCAACTGCTTGGTTTAGAGTTTTCTGTAAAAGGCATGGATCCACCACATCCTTCGAATATGCCAAGATGCTTATCAAAGCTTCCATAAAAATCAAAATGTTTATAAAAGCGAGTTTCTTTAAGCATTTTAAAAGTATTTCCGCATACTTTTACTTTTTCATCTTTTGGAAAAAAATGATGACTATCAAGGAGCATCCCTTTTTCTTCAGATTGAATGGTTCCTTTATACATCACTTCATGGCCATAATCTTCACAATCGGGCTCAAGATCTAATTTCCAAAGTCTATAGGTGACTGAGTAAAATTTGATGTTACCCACTTTTTGCTCAACTTCAGCATTTTGAATAGTAATAGGTTTATCTTCAACTGCCCTTGGATCAGCAAATCCAACCTTTTTGGATAATGATAAAAAATCATTCCAATAAAGTGCTCCACTGAGGCATTCACCATATAAAACAGGATCTTTAACTAGATTGGCCGGAATACGTTTATCTGAATATACATCAGAGAAATACATTTCCCCTCCAGGTTTTAAAAGATCAAATGCATCTTTTAACACTTTTTCTTTATCTGTCGCTAAATTAATTACACAATTTGAAATAATTAAATCAAAAGAACCTTCTTGAAGATCAAGTTCATCAAGTTTCTCTATATTTCCTTTTAAAAAAGTTACATTACTTTTTTTATAGCCAAATTTTTCTTGATGATAATTTAGATACTCTTTTGCCACCGTCAATTGTTCGTCAGTCATATCGACTCCAACAATTTGACCATTTTCTCCTACTAATTGAGCAGCGATATAACAATCTCGACCACTTCCAGAACCTAAGTCGAGAACTTTTAAATCATTTAATTCACTTGGAATGGTTAAACCACAACCATAATATTTTGCTTGAACTTCATCATGAACATTTCTTAATGCTTTCATAATATGTTCTGGAGGAGCCTCCATGGTACAACAAGCATTTGTTTTAAGATCTTCCGTTTTTTTTAGTTCTTTACCGTAGTAATCTTGAACTTCTTTATGTGTATTATTTGTCATAACTACCTCTTTTTTATTAGTGTCTAAAACTAATTAAATGTTACATTATATTATTGTTTTTTGTATTAAGCGGCGCGCCTTTTTCATATATTTTGTTCAACTTTTCGTGATCTGTATTTCGCCAGTATAGTATTTTCATCAATTGATTTCTTAAGGCTTGTCGCCATATTCCATTTTTTCTGAATCTGATGGCGGAAGTTGTTGAAATAAAAGGTAATCTGAGTGGTTTAGATATTTTTAATAATTTTTCAGATAATAATGTATCTTCAAATATATCAACAAAAGGAATATAGTTAATTTGCTCTAAGATATTTTTTTTAACAAAGATACAATGATCCAAATAAAATATACCTTTCAAATCCCCTCTTACAAAATTTGAATACCAAGAAGTAAATTTGAGTAATGGATGTGTTAAATCAAATCTATGGGTAAAAGCGCCCCAATTTATTTTATTTTGATTATGAATTAAATAATCAATAGCATTAATATCTAAAAATGATCTTGGGTGATGGAGAATAACTAATGGATAAGAAGCTTGTTTGGCCCCAACTGTAAGTCGCTCTCCTCTAGAAGAAGTTGGATGATTTATAAATTTTACTTTATATTTTTTTATCAGATCAATAGTACCATCAGTACTTTCGCTGTCGACACATATAACTTCCACATTTAATTTAGAATATTTTTTTAAACTCTGTTCAAGAAAACTGTTATTACATTCATTAAAAGTAGGAATAATTATAGAAATCATTCGAAATCAAATAGAGATTCTTGAGGATTGAGTACAAGTCTTTTTGATAAATTAAGCCAATTAATTTTTTTCTCTAAATCAGCATTTATAGGTAATTGTGCTACTCCTATTAATCTTCTCATTAATTCAACTCCTGCAAAATTCATGGCTAAGTTAAAATCAAATACAAATAGTGGTCTATATTCTTTAAATAAAAGTTTAATAATTTCTTTAGGTTGTTCACTTAAGACTAAATGAGCTAAAAAAACACCAATATCAAATTCAGCTTTACCAAAAAAACCAAACTCAGGATCGATGAAAAATATTTTATCATCTACTTTTAACCAGCTATTAGGATAAAAATCTCCATGAACAAGCCTTTTTCCATCTTGTAAGTAAATATCACCTAATTTTTTCACTCGCTCTACATACTTCTTCATAGATTTTAAGAATTTTGAGCTTTCATTTAATCCCATTGTGAGACTATCTAAATCCGGAGCATCAAGGTTACTTAAAGGTTGAATAAATATATACTCATGATTAAGTTTTTTCATATTATCATTTTTTAATATATGATCAGATGATTCAAAAGAGCTATGAAGTGTTAATAAATTTTTGATTAATAGTTTCATCTCTTTGGGTGTTATTTTTGTTTGATTATAAACATTAGAAAAATCTGCTAGATTTCCTAAATCTTCAAGAATTAAAACATTATGAGATGAATCACTTGCCAGAATTTTTGGAAAAAATTTAGATGTTTCCTTATTAGAGCAAATAATTTTATAAAATTCCGCTTCGATATTAGCTCTCTCAACAGGAGCAGGTATTGAGGGATACTTTTGACAATATGGATAGGACTGCTTAACAATAAAAGTACTGTTCTTAGAAGTAACTCTCAACGTTTCATTCATGTTTCCTGCTCCAGCAGGTTTGATAGATAAAACTTCATCAACTTTAATATCTAAACTAATTAGATAATTTTTCATTTCGATTAAACTAAGTTTTCCTATATTCATTTCATACCTTTAATAGTTTGAAATTAGGCTAATATGAAGTAGAAGAAATCTCTACTTTATATGGCTTCCATTCTCCATGCCAAACATTTAAGAAAATATTTTTAACTTTTTTAGCTTTTTTATCAACATCAATTTTAACATAGGTAAGCCTATCAATATTATGATGTTTAGCCCTATCTATACTTGGAACAATATTCCAAGTTCCTGTGTTAAAGTATAACTTTCCATCACTAAATCTTCTCCACTCTGCTATATGTGTATGCCCCATAACAACAACATCAATATCAGATCTTGATGATAATATTTTTCGAGCATTTTTATCGTACTTAGGATGACTACTTATCGTTTTTAATATTTTTAACGAAGTTATAAAGTTTTTATTGTATTTACTCCAGGGAGGAAATCTCGTTTTAACAATGTATTTAATAACATGCCAGAACATGAACCAAAACCAAGAAAAATCATTCCAAAAAGCCCATTGCACATAGCCACCTAGAGGACGAATTTTATCTAGATGTGGTCTATGCTCTTTAAACATTGGCATTAGATAAATGCAAAATAGACTACCCCATGGCAAATTAACTATTCTTTTTCCATCAGGCCCTTCAATGAACTCATGAATTTTAGGTACTGTATTAACAGGTTCAAATCTATGCCCATGTTCAATCCAAACACTATTTTCGTGATAGTATCTTACTATTTCAATTTCCTGACCTATCATTTCTTTTAATTTTTCTTGAGCACCATCAAAGACTAAGGGAAAGTCATGGTTCCCGATAATATAGGTAATTTTTTTATTTGGTCTAGATAGAAATTTTTTTAAAGCTAAAAAAACCTCCTTGTGACCCTCGTGTATTTTCTCTAAGAAATTAATGGTAATTTCTTCAGTGATATTATGTGTAAAAACTCCTTCATAATCCATTTGAACAAGATTTAAAATATCTCCATTTAAAACGAGATTAATTTCTGAAAAATAGTTTTTATTTGACGAGTGATATTCTATGAATTCAATAAATCTTCTATCTTCTTCAAAGTCTTCAAGATAATTAAGTTTTCCTTCCTTATCAAAAAGACCGCTACCAAGATGAAAATCACTAACAACGATTAATTGCATTTAATTTCCAAGTAAATCTTTAGCATGATTGACAGTATTCTTTCCTGCTTTTTTAGAAGCATACATCATATGATCTGCAATTGTAATAATTTCGTTCAAAGTTTTTGCATGAGTTGGAAATTCTGAAATACCAATGGATATAGTGAAATTTAACTTTTTGTTATTGGCATTGAATTTAGTTTTCTCCACTGAAGTTCTAATTGTATTTGCAAGTTTAGTAGATTCGACACTTTTCATATCAGGTAATATAACCACGAACTCGTCTCCACCATATCGATAAAGATCTCCAATGCCAATTATGTTATTGGAAATCTCATCTGCAAGTACTTTTAAGATTGAACTCCCTGTAATATGCCCATGCAAATCGTTTACAGCTTTAAAATTATCAACATCCATAAAAAGAATTTGAAAAGATGTCCCCTCAGAAATAAGTGATTCTACATCTCTTTTTAAAGCTCTTTGATTATAATATCCTGTAATTTCATCTTTAAAGGCTAGATCTTGAAATTCAATTACCATAAAGTAAAAAAATGCTTTTTCAATAACATCTTTAACATTTTGAATAACCATTAAATCATTAAATTGATGATAAAGTACAAACTCATCTATCTCTTTAAAGCCTCTAATCTTAAAAGTATTTTGATTTGTTTTTTTATTAAATGAAGTTGGTTTATGTCCTAAAAACTCTACTTCAGTGCCATTTTTTAAAAAGTTGACTGCAAAAATAGATCCCGCATAGCCTGGAGACTTGATCAGAGAGCTTATAAAATCTGAAAAGTTTTTATAAATACTAAAATTCAAATTTTACTCCAACTCTCTAATTGGTTACACGTCAATTGATTTTTTAATCACTTGAAGCTTATGCTCAATATTACCATCATCATCTAATATTGAAATGGCATTTCTCAGGGTATTCATAACTTTATTAATTTTCTCTTCATTTTCAATCTTGAGCATTTTAGATTTTTGTTCATTGGTTGAAACATGCTTTAAATCAAATTCGAGCGTATCAATCTTTCTCTTTAGTTCCATAATCTTAGAATCTCGATTAGATATTTGAACTTCAGCATCAGATCTTAAGAGTTCCAATTTATTTTCAAGTTCATTCTCTCTCGAGCCAATCTTTTGAATTCCTCTGTGTAAATCTTCCTTAAGATCATCTAGATTTTTTTGAAGTTGCTTATTCTTCTCTAGCAATACCTCTTTCTTTTGCTCAGATACTTCAAATCTAGATTGATAGTCTTCCAATCGCTTATTAAAATTTTTCTTAACAAGGGTTAGTTCAATTTTCTTTTCTTCTAACTCAGCTTTTTCTGACAAGTTATTTTGCTTTGTTTTACTAATCTTATCTTGAAGTTCTTCAATTTTTTCTAAAAGATTTGCTCTGTCATCACGAAGCTCACTGATTATAGCTTGAAGCCTTAATAACTCATCACTATGATGCTCCATAATTATTTTTTGTTCATTAACATCTTCTATCGATTCAGTAATTTTGTTAGCCGCTGGAACCTCTGCCATAGCAGTTGCGGTGTCTGAATTATCACCTTCAGGAATGTCCATGTTTTTCATCATTTGACTAATATCAGCTAATTGATTTCGGACATGTGTATTATGATCTTCTGTTGCTTCTTCTTTCTTAAATGCCTTTGGAATTGGCATTTCAGTCATGGTCGGCATATCTGGAAGTTTAACTGGCTGACTATTAGTATCTTGATTTAAAATCATGGCATCTAATTGTGTAGAGGTGAACCCTTCAGCCTCTTCACGATCTTTTGCCACTGACATTTCTTGAAGTTCCTCAACTTCATTATCTTCAGCAATCATTTCTGCTTCAGTATTCGTTTCTATAGTTTGAGATGAAAATTCTTCAGGAATTTTTATGTCGGAAGTTTTTTCAGTTTGAGCTTCTATCGGCTCAACTAGAACTTCATCTTCCATACTCATTAATTGATCGATTTCTGCTAATTTAGTAACGTAATCTGTTTCTTGAGATTCTTCGACTTGTTCATTATGACTTTCAGCTGTAGGAATTGGCATCTCTTGCATTGCTGGAATCTCAGGTGGTAGTTCCTCAGAAGCACCAAGTTCAAGACCGATATCATCTGCAC
>CAYGTU010000150.1:0-7515 GCA_964352945.1 uncultured Bacteriovoracaceae bacterium | reverse complement strand
AACTTCTGCTGTCATTCCCATGTTCATGCCACAAAATGGATCTGTTAATCCTTGTTCAATTGCAATAACTGGACTCAAATAAGGAAATCTAAATTCACTAAGAGTTTTTAATTTTGCTCCAGGAGTCTTTGCTCCCATCATTTTGATAAACAGCTCAGTCATTTCTTTTGAAAACATAAGAGGCATTTGACTCATATTTTCTACACCACCAGCAAAAATAATATCACTTCTTCCGCTCGCAATTTTTAAAAATGCTTGTGATACTGCTTCCATTCCTGATGCGCAATTTCTATGAACGCTATAGCCAGAAGTTTTTTTATGTAATCCCGCTTCCAAAGCAATTACTCTTCCAATATTTGGGTATTTTGCTGGAGTTCCTGTATTACCTACAATAACTTCATCAATAATTTCATTATCAAGATCAGTTTCACTCATCATGTTTCTAATTAAATAATGTCCCAAAAAAGGTGCATCTACTTCTTTTAGATCAAGACCAGCTTTTACTTGCGGTGTTCTTTTTGCTTTAACAATATAAACAGGTTTCATATTGACTCCATGTGTTAAATTTAAATGATACTTATAATATTCTAAGAGGTTTTATAGGTAATATAAAGATAAAAAAAGGCCCTAATATAAATAGGGCCTTTAAGAAATTTAATATTTTTATTTAATTAAAATAGAATGTTAAATCCAACATTAAAACTCATAATATTGGTATTCATTAGTTTATTAGCTTGCTCAGTTAATAAGGCTTGCTCACCATAATTCAGAGTAAAGTCATTTACGCTAACTTCTCTCTTGAAAACTGGATTTGTATAAGCAGCTTCAATGTTAATTCCAAAAGATTTAGTAAAGTCAAAATCAGCACCAAGAGCAATTTTTCCAAGTGCATAATTAGCATTTACATTGCTATTTGAATTATAAGTCGAGTTTTGTGACTCAACATTTAATCTAGTATATGAAAGTCCACCAAGAACATACGGCTTAAATTTTGATTGATTTAATACATAAAACTTTCCATAGGCACCAATATCATATTGAGTATAAGCTACATCCATATATCCACTTGAGTAAAAACCAAATCCAGAATATGTAGGAGCTAATCTACTATCAAAGTTTCTAGAAGTCATAGTTGTATACTGACCATATGCACCCGCAGAAAATCTACTATTAATTTCGGTCTCTGCTTTCATCCCAAAAATAGCATTAGACTCTAAATTACCATCATCAATTGCGTAAGAATTAATTCCTGAATAAGGAGTAATTTTCATTGTATGAACAACTGAATCTGAATCATCAGCTTTAGTCTTAGCAACTGTCTCTACTTTTTCAGTAGCTGCAGCTTGAGTTGACACTGTATCTACAACTTCTGGCTTTCTATTTAGAATCTTATCGCAATCAGCTGAACGAGTATTATTCATTAAACAATCGATTTTTTTGTTATATTTATCAATAGCTTCTTGAGAAGACTTTTTCTCAGCTAGATACTCTTCAGTTTCATTAGCTAATTTTTCAGTTGTATCTTGTAGCTTTTTGTACTTCTTAGTTTTTGATTTATTAAGTTGAATTGTTGTCGTTTGCTTAGTTAATTCATTGTTAATCATTTCTAATTCACGATCAGTCACCTCAGCATCAGCTTTAACATATCCATCTATATTGATTGGATCTTGTCTCAAGACCTCATCATTGGCGTTTGACACTGTACCTAAAATCCCAAAAACTAACACACAAAGTAATGTGTTTTTCATAGTTCCTCCATCTTGCTTTCGCATAGCGATTAATGCTTTCCGCCACATATAATAACAAAACGCATGAAAAGTAAACTTTTTTGAAGAATTGGGCTTAAGTAATTGAAATTACGCTATCTTCTAATGACAAAACGCTTATATTTGAGCCTAGTTCCGCCACCTGGGCCAGCAAAAATCTTCTCAAATGAGCTGATATAACGCTTAATCATAGAGTTTTGACTATCTACAACATAATACTGAATTTTACTAAAAAGTGGATACATGACTGCTACTATTGCAGCAATCATTAAGATATATTCAACAGAGGTTTGACCTTTATTATCTAATCTATTTCTCATGGATATATTGTACTAAAAATACTCAACTAAAGAGAGATAGTAAAATATTCCTATAGACCAAATTGGTTTTTAACAAAAAAATGCTGATAAAAATATGAAAGCTTACTGTGGGCATTATTTCCATAATACATAACAGATGAAGGTTTTTTATCCCAAATTTTAAGAGAAACGGGGTTTTTTTCTCTCTCGAATAAATAAGACTTAGATTGATCCCATTCATTCCAAATATTTAAGATATTTTTCTTTTTTGAAACGTTAAATTCAATATGTGGATAATAATGTTTCATAAAATAATTTAACTTCACAGAGAGATCATCTTCGTAATAATTTATATTTTGACCATCAAGAGCTTGATAAATATAGAAAAATTCAAATTTATCTTGCTTAAAATCGATCAAATAAAATGGATCAATAGAATTATCTATAACATAAAACAATTCATTGTGAATCGAATTTGCAGTACACTCCATAACAATGGCATTGTAAGCTAAAATTTGATTTTCTTTTAACTGTATTTCTCCAAGATCAGGATTACTGGTAATTACAATCTTATCAAAGGTATCGCTGGTTAAATTAGATACAAGTTTTATTTTACTTTTAAAAATTTCTAACAATTCCACTGACTCCTCAATTTTATTTGCTTGTATTGAGGGTAGTAATTTTTTAATAAATTTATCCTCACCAAAAGAATAAAGAGGGCCAATTAAGTTTAAAAATAAAAACTTTAATTCTGAGAGAGATAAAAAAGAATGGATACAACTACGACAAGAAGCTAAGAGTAGCATGCAAAGTTTATCAGATTTAAAAACTTCAAATTTAATCGAATTAATAATATTATTTAAAATGGGGAAATTTTCTAAATTGGTAAATAAATCATTATAGTTCTGTGTGTTCCTAAAAAAGTAAAATGACTTAGTTGTCTCTTCTATGAATCGGAAAAACTCTTCATCTAAGACCTGTTCATCTAAAGATAAAAGTTCTTTAATTTTAACTGATTGAAAAATATGGCCGTACTTTCTTAATAGCTCAACTAGATTATCTTTTATATTATCTTTAAGTAGTATGTTTTTCCCATCTACCGAGTATCTTCTGGCCTTAAAACTCAAATCTTTTTTAAATACTTTATCAGAATCAAGCAAACCATTATCTATTAAACAATTGGATAAATAGCCTCTGTCAAATGAATTGATATAGTATTGCCAAGGCGACTTAGCCTCAGCGGAATGATAAAGTTTACAAGTTTGCCCTTTTTTATTTAAAGAGTGTGAAATCAGATATGAAAAAACAGAATTTCCAATTAAACCAATCATATTTCTTTAATCTTCCTTAGTAATTCATTATTTCGTTTAAAAAAGCTTTCAACATAAGAATTTCTTTTTTCTTTATTATAGTCAGAAAAAATATTATAAGCAAAATCAGTTTTAGAGGTAATCGCTTTTACTCCTTGATCAAACGCTTCATAACTTATATCAAATTCTGTAGATTTTTGTATATGTGGGCCACATATAACGGGAATCGATGACAGAAAAGGCTCCAAAATACTATGAACACTTTTTCCAAAGCCCCCACCGACATAAGAGCAAGTATGAAGGCCATAGAGCTCACATAAAATACCTCTTAATTGAACTATAAGAACATTAGATTCAAATTTATACGAATTCATATTAGAGTTATTGATAACCTCAGGTTTTAGGGAAAAACTTTTAAGATATGCGGAAATATTATCAATCGTCGCATCATCTGTTTCATGTGGAACAATCGTTAAAAAGAGATTATTTGACTTTAGTTCTTTAATAATCTTGGAATCAATAATTGGCAGTTCGTCTGGCCAAAAATTCCCCAAAATAAGTTTAGAATCATATTGATTTAATTTGTTTTTAAACAACTCCAAATTAAACTTAGAATTTAACGTTTTATCACTACTGAGCAATCTATTTTTTATTGAAATTATTCTAAAATCAAAGATATCCAGCTTTTCTTTTTCTATCTCAAAAGTTAACTTGAACATTTCAAAATCTTTAAAAGTAGAACAAACAACTAAATCAAATGATTTATATATTTTCTTTAGGATACTGAAATATAAAGTATTTTGTTGAGCAGAAAGGGATTTAAGACTTGCTGAAAGTAAGATAAATTTAACATCTCTTTTAAATCCGTAAAAAATGATTTCTGGATAAAAATCATAACGGCAGAGTATAAGTTTTTTAGCAGTTAACCATGAAGATAGGCTATGTGATTTAATAAATGGAATAACTGTTAGCAGTGGAAGCCTTAATACTCTTAAATTTTGGTATTGTGTTTTCCATGTTGATATTTTCTTTTCTAAACTATCTGAGCAATAGATTAACTCAACCAATGCTCCTTTAGTGAGAAAATATTCAATAACAACTACTACTTGTTCAAATTCACCTTCAGAAGATACCTCAAAAGCAATATCTGCTATTTTTTTATCCTTTGAAAATGAAATTGAATAGGGATCTGATGAGTTTTTATTTTCAAACTGAATTCTTTTTTTAAACTTAAGTATAAATAAGGAATAAAAATAACTTGATATCAGTATAAAAAAAGAAAGCACGTAGTAAATTAGAGAGATTAATTTAAGCATGGGACATAACCTCGATTAGTTTATTATAAACTGTCTCACTTGAGATTGCATCCATACATCTTAATGTATCAAATTTACAGGGCTTACTACCAGTTGTGGAGCAAGGACTGCAATCGAGATTGGCAGAAATAAATCGAGAATTCTTCTTATAGGGGCCAAAGCCAAAATATTCAGAAGTTGGTCCAAAAATAACAATCAGTGGGACATTACATGAATTTGCAATATGCCCAATTCCAGAATCATTTCCCACTACTCCAAGAGAATTTGCAACAATTCTACTCGTCTCATCCAAACTCGTCTTACCTTGAAGATTGATGAATCGTTGATCCTTAATGGAGTCCATCTCCTGACAGAAATTATCTTCACTACCAGCAAGTAAAATTATCTTATAACTTAAAAATCTTTCATCTTCTAGTATGCTTTCTGCTAGTTTTTTAAAATTTAAAATACTCCATCGTTTATTTTCAAAAGATGCTGAAGGTGCAAGAACCAGGTACTTACCAAATTTATTATCACGATTTTTATTTTCAGAATACTTTGAAAATGTTTCAGGATTCAAAGCAGATAAATTGAAATAAAATTTAAAATCATCTAACAACCTTTTTACTTGTGGATAAACTTCATTATTTTTTTTCAGAAAATTTATTTTAAATTTTACAAGTAGTTGCCTTTCTAAACTTCGCTTATCAACAACAATATGTGGAGTTTTGAATAAGAATTTTCTAAGCAGATTGGATCGATTAGTGGCATGAAGATCAATGATAAGGTCATACCCCCCGAATTCCTTAGATTTTATGTAAAGGTAATAAATCCCACTAAAGCCCTTTCTGCGCTCTATAGAGTGAATTAAATTTATAGATGAGTTGTTTTCTAGCAAGTCTTTAAAGGAATCCAATGTAAGAAAATCAATAATTACTTTATAGCTATAGGCTTGCTTTAAAGAATTAATAAGAGATGTTTGCATAATAACATCCCCCATACTTGATAATCTAATAACTAGTATTTTTATCATTTACTTATTCTTTAATAAGGCAAATTCTTTTGCATGATAAGTTAAAATAATGTCTGCTCCTGCTCTCTTAAATGCAGTAAGATTTTCAAGCATAACTTGATCATAGTTTAACCAACCATTCATTGCTGCTGCTTTTAACATAGCATATTCTCCAGATACATTATAAGCAGCAATAGGTAGTGAGGAATTATCTTTAAGAAGTTTTATAATATCCAAAAAAGCTAATCCCGGTTTAACCATAAGGATATCGGCTCCTTCTTCTTCATCTAATTTAGCTTCTATTAAAGCCTCTCTGCTATTAGAGAAATCCATTTGATAAGTTTTTTTGTCTCCGGCTTTTGGGGCAGAATCTAGGGCGTCTCTAAAAGGCCCATAATATGAAGACGCATATTTTGCAGTATAAGACATTATTGTTGTATCTTTAAAATTTTCGCCTTCGAGAGCTTCTCTTATCGCTTTTACTCGACCGTCCATCATATCAGAAGGACCAAGAATATCAGATCCAGCAAAAGCCTGACAGAGGGCCATTTGAGTTAATACTTCTAGTGTCTCATCATTAAGTATTTCGCCTTTAGAATTAACTAAACCATCATGACCATCTGAAGAATAAGGATCAAGGGCGATATCAGTCATGATCAGCATATCAGGAACAGCATTTTTAATTTCTTTTATTGCGATTTGATTAAGCCCGTCTCTGTTATAAGCTTCTGAAGCTGTTTTATTTTTAAGACTATCTTTGACTGCTGGAAAAAGAGAGACACATTTCACACCCAAAGAATTTAACTCTTTTACTTCTTTAACCAAATTATCAATGGAATATCTGAATTGGCCAGGCATACTGCTAATGGGAACCTTCTGGTCCTTACCTTCAATAAAAAAAAGCGGCATTATCAAATCATCAAGACTAACGATAGATTGCCTTGTGAGACTTCTGATCGCTTCATTTTTTCTATTTCTTCGTGGACGAGCTAACATTTACTTCTCCATAGCTTTGTATACTAGAGCATACATTTGTATTTGCTTAATCATTGAAGCAAGTCCATTTGACCTGTTCATTGATAAATGATCTTTAATTCCAAGTGTCTCTAAAAAAGTTGGTTTGTTTCCAAGAATATCAGCAGGGCTTGATCCTGAATAAACTCTCAAAAGAATTGCAATAATCCCTTTAACCAATACTGAATCTGAGTCAGCTGAAAAATAAACAATATTTTTTTCAAACTTGGGAACAAGCCATACTTGAGATTGGCACCCTTTAACTTTAAATTTTTCAAGCCTATCGTCTTCATTAATTGGAGGAAGATTTTTTCCTAACTTAATGATTTTAACGTATTTATCCTCCCAGTCTTTAATAGCTGAGAATTCTTTGACTATTTCACTAATATTCGACTCGATACCCACGTAAAACGCTCCATTTTTGATTTTCTAATATAACTTAAGTATCCAATATCAGTCAAAAATTAACAGGAATTAAAAGGTAATATTTGCCTAAAGAGTATAAATGTTTAGCAATATGCACAAATAGACCGATTAGTGAGGTGAAAACTATAGTGAAGGTAGTCAGTTTATGAGTAAAAACTATAAAGAATTATTCGAAAAACTAAAAGTTGTTAGTGATGAGCATATCGCTAAACTCAACTTAACCTTAAAAGACTTATGGTTAATTAAGTTCAAAGATAAAACCTTAGGTCCCTACACTTTTGAACAATTAGATAACTTAACACATGACTACTCTGATTTACTTTCACTTCTTGAGATTTGCAATATAGAAGATGAAAAGTGGGATTCTTTCTTTAATCATACTTGTTTTGAAAG
>CAYGTU010000149.1:0-7517 GCA_964352945.1 uncultured Bacteriovoracaceae bacterium | reverse complement strand
ATCTAATTTTGAAAACATTAAAAGATCTTCAAATGTTTTAATTCCAAAACTCTCCATTTTTTTATAGGTAACTTTACCAACGCCTGAAATATAATTTACTGGAAAATTTTTTATTTTTTCTTCAATATGAGGAGGAGTTATCGTAAACAAACCATCAGGTTTATTTATCTCACTACTAATTTTTGATAAAAATTTATTAAAAGAAATTCCTGCACTTCCTGTAAGTCCTGTTTTTTGAAATATTTTATTTTTAATTTCTCTGGCTATTGAGTTTGCTTCTTGAAAATTTGAAGCTAAATGAGTTATATCCAAAAAAGCTTCATCAAGTGATATCCCCTGAACGCTGTCAGTATATTCATAAAAAATTTTAAATATTTCATGACTTGCCTTTTTGTACTTATCAAAATTAGAATTCACTAAAATAAGTTTGGGACAAAGTTCTAATGCTTTATAGGTCGGCATCGCTGATCGCACCCCATATTCACGAGCAATATAATTACAAGTAGACAATACTCCGCGTCTAATATCCTTAGATCCAATGGCAACTGGTTTATCTTTTAAACTTGGATTGTCTCTAATTTCAACTTGTGCGAAGAAATAATCCATATCAAAGTGAATAATCTTTCTCATAACACTATCTTATTACGGATAAGTTACGTAAATCAAGGGAAAAAGCTATTTCTATGCCGGATTAATATAGACGACTACTGCCTAAAAACGATAAGATAAGTGCTTATGGAAACTACTTTGCCATTTTCTGACTGCGGTCTCAGCGACGCACTCATGGGCACAATTAAAAACGCCGGATTTATCAATACTACACCTATTCAAGAGATGACTTTAGCTCCGATCTTAGAAGGTAAAGATATTTTCGCTCAAGCTGAAACAGGCTCCGGAAAAACAGGGGCCTTTGTTATTCCAATAATTGAACAAATTATTAGAAAAGATAAACTTAACTCAAGTGAAATTCAATATGTAGTTTTAAGCCCTACCAGAGAATTAGCGCAACAAACAAGTAAAGTTGTTGAACTGTTTGGAGGGGATTTAGGTGTTAAGTCTGCTTGTGTTATTGGTGGTGAAAATATTGACCGCCAAGAAAAGCTTATTAGCGAAGGAGCTCAAATCTTAATTGCGACTCCTGGTCGATTAATGGATTTAGTAAAACAAAAAAAAGCTGATCTATCTAAAGTAGTTGCTGTTGTATTTGATGAAGCAGATAGATTATTTGATATGGGCTTTCAAAAAGACATTGAGTATATTTTAAAGAAAATTTCTGATCACAGGCAATTAATAATGGTATCGGCTACTTCTAATATGGAAGTACTTCATACCGCTTATAAATTTAAATCACATCCACTAGAACTAAAGCTAAATGAAGACAGTCTACTAGTTGATAATATTAATCATTCACTCGCTATGATAAACGGCACAGAAAAGATGCCTCTATTAGTTAGCCTACTAAGAAAGAATGATGATTATTCTATTATCTTTTGTAATACTCAACTTCAAACTCACTTAGTAGCGGAGTGGTTAATAGACATGGGATTTAAAGCAAAAGCTATTTCTGGTCGCTTACCTCAGACAAAACGTACTCGACTAATGGATGAGTTTAGAAATAAGGAAATTACTATTCTCGTTTGTACAGATGTAGCGGCTCGTGGACTAGATATTAAAGATGTAACTTTTGTAGTTAACTATGATATCCCACAAGATGCAGCTAACTATGTTCACCGAATTGGTCGAACTGGTAGAGCTGGCAAAAAAGGCCAAGCCATTAGCTTTTGTGCCCATGAAGACTGTGAGTTTTTAGATCCAATTTACGAATTAATTCAAGCTAAAATTCCAAAAATGGATTTACTAGACTCAGATTTTGCTACAGATGTTAGTAAAAAACCTTATCTTGATTATAAAACTCTTAAAGTTGTAAATCACGATAGAAACGACAAAACAAAAGATCGTAAAAAATCAAAACCTGAAAAACCTAAAGAGACTCGCCAACCTGAAAAACGATCTGATCAAAAAACTGCTGAGCCAGTACAAATTAAAGAGCGAGTAAAGAGAGAGACTGAACCGATGACAAATACTAAAAGAATTGACCGTAGATTTTTTGAAATTACTTCTAGAAACAAAGCTCAAGCTGATCTTGAGGCAATGAAATATTTAGGTATTACTGATGAAAGCCTACTTGATCATAAAATCACAAAACTTGGTTCAAAAATGTTTATCTTCTTTGGCCCATCAAATATTACTTACCAGTATTTTATTAAGCCAATGTATAAGAAACTTTTACTACCTTTCTTTATTGAAATTATTAAAATCTCAGGCTTAAAATTATATGCAAAAGTATTTTATAAAGATCCTGTGATTAATATTGAAATAACTGGTGCTGATGAAGCAATGCTAAAAGAAAACAATAATGAGCTTTCAATTGCCTTTGCTCACCTTGCTAAGCAATTTTTAATTAAAAAGATCGCTCTTCCAAGAGATATTAATATAACTATTAATAGTGCTTTCGCTGAAGAGGCTCCTCGTCCAGCAAGAAGTAATGATAGAAATTCTAACAAGAAACCATATGCTAATAAAAATAATGGTGATCGCAAATATAATAACGATAAGAAAAATGGTGATCGTAAAAATTCTGAAAAATGGTTAAAGCAACTTGCAGAAAAAACGATGAATAAAGTAAAAGAAACCAATTCATCTGTAATGCTACAAGAATTTAATCCAGCTGATAGAAGAATCATTCATCAGACTGTTAATGATACGGGAGATTTTAAATCTACTTCTATTGGTGATGGCAGATTTAAGAAAATTGAAATTTCACTAAATTAATAAGCTAAATACTTGGTGCTAAGTTAAAAACTTGCACCAAGATAAAAATTCAATAATGTTGCAGCACTGATCATTCTTGGATTATTTTCACCGATCTTATCGGCCTCAGATAAGTCAGAAGAAAAATCTTGTCCAATGCCTACCCAATCACAACCAAGCGTAAAGTTAGACCATTGCCATTGATTTCCAATCTTAAGAAAGACTCCCTTATGACTGGTAGAATAAGAAACTCGCTTATCATCAAATGTAATAGGATCCAAGTATTCATCATCTTTAGTATTTACGGATTTTGAATAAAGACCCGTATGAATATAAAAACTATTTGAAGTAAAGTACTTATAGCCAATAGATATTGCCTGAGCTTTGGAATCAATAGAAGAATTTAATATTTCAATGCGATCAACTGAAGCAATACTCAATGTTAGTAGAGAATCTTCAGTTAAAAAATATCCTGTGTTTATTCCTGTTGCTCCTATCATTCCAAGTTGAGCTCCCATTAGACTTAAGTTAACGGTAAAATGCTTTCCATCACGATTCATTCTTGATTCTTCAACTATAGTCTTTGAGTATTTTTCAATTTTACTTTCTTGAACTATTTCTTGATTTTCATTTGCAGTATTTGCTAAAACAGAAGTTGATAACAAAAATACCAAAATTTTAAAAAAATGATTCACATATTTCTCCTTAAGTTTTAAGAACTTTTATATCAAAATTCTCTTTCTTTCTAGCTTTCTATTATTATTGAAACTTATTCAATAATAATTTGATAAATACAACATTATATATCCAAATAACAAATCAATAGTATTCTTAATTATCTATTTGTACTTCAAAAGCTTCACCAATTATTTCACTGCTTTGAAATAACAATTTAGATGCATAGTCATCAAAAGACTCATCTTTAAGTCTATCACGTGAGTTTACAAAAGTTCTGTGAGTTTCTTCATTTAATAATTTTATATTAACACTCAAAACAGCCTTATTACTTATACTCCAAATTGTTTTCCCATTATGTGCTGGAATAATTCTACCAAGAACATCAAATGACTGATCGGACGCTTGTATTGAATCAACATACTTAGGATCATAGTAATTGTTTAAATCAATTCTAATTGTCATCTTTGAGGCAACACTATCTTCTCCAATACTTGCTCTTCCATATAAATCAACAAATATGGTATCTGTAACTACTGTACCTTCAGAATATTTCTCTTCAATTGTTGATAATCCAAACATACTGTATAAACTGTAAATTGCTTTACGATCATTGGGAATCTCTAAAGTATTTAAGAAATTTAAGATTTCTCCATCAACTGCTATTGATTTCTCACTTAGAACTTCCTTCAGTCTTTCAACGCCATTAGATATAATTTGGCAGGTATTAACGACTAAATCTTTTCTTAAATTAACCGGTTTAGCATACTGATTGTTAACCATTTGTGGAGTTGGAGTAAGTTGTTCACTACAATCTTGTGAGAACGAATTAAAAGAATAACTGATTACTATTAATAGCATTAATGATTTCATAATTTCCCCTTACTTAAATTATGTATATTAAAATTTGGCTCAAATTATCATAAATAAAAAAAATATAGATTTTAATTCCCCCAAATGAAAAAATTATAGATTATAAAAATTTTTCTATTTTTTGAAAAACTTGCCTCAATATCGAGGCAAGCCCCTCTAAGTTTCTAACTACTTTAAATTAAAGACTTTCATGACAAAATGACCGCATTTTTGGGCGCTTTTTTGCGTATTTTTACTATTGCCAAGCCTTGGTCATCACCTCAAAAAATCTCTAAAAAAGTTATATCCTGCTGATTTTATTGAAAAATCGAAGTGAAACTGCAGTCAAGTTTAATCAAGCACGCTAAACACTGGATTATAATGAATTTAAGAAGAAAGCGAGCAAATGATGGCTCCAAAAACGAAGCGAAATGTTGGGTTTAAGTTGTAGTTACCTGTTCAAGCTCAAAGTTAAAGTTGTTACACAGTTGAAGTTCAAAGTTAAAGCGAAAGTTACAAGTTGAGGTTAAAGATGATGAAGTTAAAGTTAAAGCGAATGTTGAAGTTAGATCAAAAGACAGTTAAGGCGAGAGCGAAATTGATCAAGTTTATGATGTACAAAAGTTAAAGTTAGAGTAGAAAATTTATTGCCGGTTTCTGAGAAAACAATGCAAAGAATGCTAAGTAGCTTAGAAACCAAGACATTCTAAAGTTCAAGTTGTTTTACGTTGTTAAGTAAAATGTCTATAAAGAACATGCAATGGAAAGCGAGGTATAAGGAAGTTCCCGTTTGATTATCAACTAAACTTGATGATCAGGTTCAAAAAAGATCCATTGGATCTCAGGAAAGGACTCTTTCATGTTACTTTCACAGCCGTTAATGGCATCAATAAGGTCAGCATTGCTAGGATAAATTATCATCCTAGCTTTGATGGCCACCATTACATCTTCTCCCATTTGCAGAGTTAAAACAGAATAAATTTCTTCAACTGAGTTCTGGGAATTTAAAAAATCTTTATAGTTTTCCAAAACATGTTTATCAACTCCTTGACCAACCAAGAGAGCTTTAATTTCTATTGCTATAAAAATAGCAACAATTATAAGCAATACTCCAATTCCAATGCTTCCAATAGCATCATAAATAGGATTTCCAGTATAGGCAGAGATAGAAATTGCAATCAGAGCAAAACTAAGACCAATTAATGCAGCAAAATCTTCTCCAAAAACAACTAATAACTCACTTCTTCTTGTTTCTTTAAACCACTTATAATAACTTCTTCCTCTCAAATTAGGTTTAATGGTTTTAATAACTCCATATAATGCAGCACCTTCTGCAATTATTGAAAACAGCAAAACCCCAATTGCGATTAACGGTTTTTTTATTGGCTCTGTCGAATGCCATTTATGAATTCCTTCATAAATTGAATAAACTCCACCCACACTAAAAAGAAGGAGTGCCACTAGAAATGAATAAAAGTATATCTCTTTTCCATAACCTAAAGGATGTTCCATCGTTGGCGGTCTTTTGGATTTGTTTAAGCCAATAATTAGTAATGTTTGGTTGCCACAATCAGCAAGTGAATGAATACCTTCAGCTAGCATAGAACCTGATCCAGTCAGAAAAGCTGCTACAAATTTAGCAATTGCTATACAAAGATTGGCCACTAAGGCATATATGATGCTTTTAAAACTGCCATTTATTTTTGTATCCATTCTTAGTAACTCCTCATAAATTTCAGTAAGTTATGTGTATATACTGCATATATTAGCTTTTATCATATATCACATAACTATCTGATTTTTTGTAACTTTATCTGATATACCCATTCTGCCTTATAATGAACAAATGGAAAACTCAAAACAATGTGTTATTTGCTCTTATTGTGACCCTGAAAATCAGTTTCATGAAAGATTATTCATTAGCCAAGTTTATAATAAGCATCACAATGCTGTTAGAATTGGTCTTTGTAATAATCATTCAATTGAGTTGTTTAGGACAGGTCAGATTTCTTTTATGATGAAGTACTATGAAATTGCTAAAACATTTTTTGATCATCAAAACAAAAATGCTTACAACGTAATGAAAGAAATAGCGACTGACAAAAAGTACAAAAGGGCCGGCTAGAACCTAATATGGTATCCTTTTGGATTACAGAATAGGTATAAGCCATGTTTGGACAAGGTAGATCCCAGCCCTGACTCGCCTCTTCCTGACCAAGGAAGATATCCTGAAACTCTATCACAACAATTTAAGTATCCTGTGCCAGAATTAATCTGTTTTAATATTTTATTTCCTCGTTCTCTATTCGAAGTAAATACTGCTGAGGTAAGCCCAAAACTCGTATCATTCATTAATTTTATGGCTTCTTCATCACTTGATACCTTTTGAATACCAATAACTGGTCCAAAGGTTTCTTCTCTCATACAGCGCATTTGATGATTTACATGAGTTAAAACTGTAGGCTCTATAAAGTTTCCTGATTGATTGATTATATTTCCACCACAAACTAACTCAGCGCCTTTGGATTTAGCGTCTTCAATTAATTCCTTTAAAAAATTTAAATGTTGAGGTCTAGTTATAGCTCCCATATGAGTTTTTTCATCTTCAGGATTACCAATAACAAGTTTTTTAGTTAGATCGATAAATTTTTCAAGAAACTTATCATAAACTTTTTCATGAACATAAATTCTTTCTACTGAACAACAGCTTTGCCCATTATTATAAAATGCTCCCCACATTGCAGAATCTGCAACTGAATCAATATTATCAATTTCATCAGTAACATAAAGAGGATCCTTCCCTCCTAACTCAAGTCCAACTGGTACTAACTTTGATGAAACAGCCTGATTAATTATTTTGCCTGTATTATATGAACCTGTAAAAAAATATCCGTCTAAGGGAAGATCGCATAAGTCTTTTCCAGCTTTGCCATCACCATAAACTCCAATAAAAGTATCTTCGGGAACTCCAGCTTGGTGTAGTAATCGTTCAATACTTTTACCAATAAGAAGAGCAAATTCAGAGGGTTTATACAATACTGCATTTCCACAAATTAATGCTGGTACAAAAATATTTACTCCAACTAAATAAGGATAGTTCCAGGCAGAAATATTTGTAATAACACCCAGTGGATCGTAATCTAAAAATTCTTCTGTATTTCCATCAGTATTTACTTTGT
>CAYGTU010000148.1:0-7547 GCA_964352945.1 uncultured Bacteriovoracaceae bacterium | reverse complement strand
GATTGGACTTATATCAATCATTCCAATCGGTGGAATAAATCTTCTAAAAAAATTATAGAAGAGCTTTTAAAGGAGAATAATTTTACTCCGAACCAAATCGAAAAAATACATTTTATAAATTTTGACTTAGATCAAGGTTTCTATATAGATCATCGAAATATTATAGTTATTTCTGAATATGATTTTTTTCATACTAAAAAGATAAGTCGAACTAAAAAAGTCGAAAAAGAAATTGATGAAGATTTATTTGCTGAGCAATTGGCGACGTTAAAAATAGACGACTACGTTATACATAAGAACTATGGGATTGCTCTTTATAAGGGGCTTATAAGTTTAGATAATGGAAATAGTATTCAAGATTTTCTAGAGCTTCATTTTGAAAAAAGAGATAAAGTATACGTACCAGTATATAAAATGGATTTGATTCAAAAACATGCTGAATCAACTAGTAATGTAAAATTAGCAAGTCTAAATGACAAAAAGTTTCAGGCACTCAAAAATAAAGCAAAGGGGTCCATTAAGAAGCTTGCGTTTGATTTACTAGAAATGCAAGCTAAAAGAAAAGTAGCAAAAGGCTTTCAGTATTCTGAACCCGATGAAACGTATCATGATTTTGAAAATCAATTTCCTTATGAAGAAACTCCTGATCAATCAAAAGCAATTAACCAAATTATAGAAGACATGGTATCTGAGCACCCTATGGATCGACTTGTTTGTGGTGATGTTGGATATGGAAAAACAGAAGTAGCGATGCGAGCAGCTTTTAAAGCTGTACTCGATCATAAACAGGTTGCTATTTTAGTTCCAACAACAATCTTATCCCTTCAACATTATAATACTTTTATAGAACGATTTAAAAAGTTTCCTGTAAACATAGATTTTTTATCTCGATTTAAATCAGCAAAAGAATCAAAAGAAACTATTCAAAAATTAAGAGAGGGTAAAATTGATATAATAATTGGAACACATGCCCTGTTATCAGACAAAGTTCAATTTTTTGATTTAGGACTTTTAATAGTAGATGAAGAACACCGCTTTGGTGTTGGACATAAAGAAAAATTAAAACACTTAAAAGTTGGAATTGACTCCATCGCTATGACAGCGACACCCATTCCAAGAACTTTACAGCTCTCTTTTCTTGGTATCAGAGATTTATCTCTAATTAAAACAGCTCCTCCCAAAAGAAAAATTATTAAGTCTTATGTTATTAAAGAGGACAAATCTACAATAAGAAATGCGATTCAAACTGAGCTGGCTCGTGGTGGACAGGTTTATTATGTTCACAATAGAGTTAATGATATCGAAATAGTGGCAAGAAAAATAAAAGAACTTGTTCCGAAAGCAAAATTAATAATTGCCCACGGACAAATGAGTGAAAAGCAACTAGAAGAAAAAATTAAATTGTTCTATATGGGAAAATACGACATTTTATTGGCCACAACAATTATTGAATCTGGTATTGATATTCCCTCTGCAAATACAATGATTATTGATAGAGCTGATTCTTTCGGATTGGCCCAACTTCACCAACTTAGAGGAAGAATTGGTCGTTCGGATAAAAAAGCATATTGTTATTTTGTCATTCCAAAAGAAAGAAAAATTACTGAGGTTGCAAGTAAAAGACTTCAAGCTCTACACAGATTTGCTGAAATGGGTGGAGGCTTTTCTATTGCTTCAAGTGATCTTGAAATTAGAGGTGCAGGCGATATTTTAGGAGCCGAGCAATCTGGCCATATTGGATCAATTGGGATCGAGCTTTATATGGATTTATTAAAAGAAGCTATTGGTGAACTTAAAGGCGACAAGGCTTCAAATTTAATTAACATTGAAATTAGCACTCCATTTCCTGCTTATATACCTAATACTTATATTAGTGATGCTTCTAGTAGATTAAAACTCTACAAACAATTATCAAATTCAACTAATGAAAAAAATATAACTAGCTTGGTAGAAAATATTGAAGATCAATATGGAATTATTCCAAAAGAATTTGAAAACCTTACTAAAATTTTAAATATCAGATTAGCATTACAAAATTTAACCATTAAGAGCGTTCATGTTGCTTCTAAAACAATTAAAATTAAATTCGATAAAGAACTTATTGGAGATAATCCTGAACTAAATAGTAGGATAATTGATACTTTTATCTCTCAACCCAAACGATTTAAGCTCAATCCAGATTTCTCTGTGACTTGTAGCGAAAAAGAAACCATCACTTTGGATTATCTATTTGATTTTGTTAAATTTATTGCACGCACAATAGACCCATGTTAGCATTATTATTGAATAAGACTAATTTATTAAGGACGCTACATGAAAGGAATCATTGGTTTAGTTTTTTTAACAATTTCACTATCAGTTTTTTCTCAAACCGCTAGTGACCCAGTTGTTGCAGTTGTTAACGGAACAAATATTTATAAATCTGAGCTAGACAGATTATTTCAACAAAATCTCTTATTTGTTTCTCATAAAAAAATCACTAGGGGAAAAGTTCTTGATGATTTAATTAACAGAAGATTAGGCATAGACAAGGGTATAACAAGTAAAATCGATAAAGACCCTGTTGTTAAAGAGAAAATTGAAGATATTATTTATCATGCTCAAATTTCTGCTGATTTAGAGGCTAAGTTGAAAAAGCTTTCTGATGAAACAATCTCTGATGATGAAGTGAAAAAATATTACAAAGAAAATATGGAGTATAGAACTTCACATATTCTTTTTAGATTACGTGCAAACCCATCTAAAGAAGACGTTAAGAATGCGTTTGAAATAGCGCAAGGTGTATATACCTCAGCCGCAAAAGATCCTTCTAAATTTGCTGAATTAGCGACAAGATATTCACAAACAAATGTTGCTCAATTTGGAGGAGACTTAGGATATCAACCACCTACAAAACTTGCTCCAGAATATTTTGAAGCTATAAAAGGTAAAAATCCTGGGTTCATATCTGAGCCAGTTAGAACTCAATATGGTCTGCATATCATTAAAATTACAGGGGTTAAGCCTTACGACAAAATTAATAAAAACCTTTATAAAAAGATCATCTATGATATAAAAAGAGATATCATTTTGGAAGATTACCATAAGGGTTTAAGAGCAAATGCTAAAATTAAAATCAATAGTCAAAATATCTAATTACGCACTGGCTGCCTTAATGGTGGCCAGCATATATTCTACTAACACCCAAGCAAAACTTCTTAACAAAATCGTAGCCATTATCAATGATAAAGTTATTACTGAAAATGAAATAGATTTTTTAAAAATAACTCATAATAAAAGAGCTGCGATAGCTAGCCAGATTTATAAAAAAGATAAGAACTCTCAAAAAGACATAATTGAAAGGTTAATTAGACAAGAAATCGTGAGAATTAAACTCAAAGAATTAGGCTTTGATATTAATGATGATCGTGTTGAATCTCAAATCAATAATATTCAAAAAAGCCAACAGATGAATAGAGATCAATTGGTAACGATGTTAAAAAGAGAAGGTATAGAGTTTTCAGAGTACTTTGAATTAACTAAAGAATCGTACGAATATAATGCCTTTTTATCAAATATTATATCTCCACTTGTATCTGTTTCCGATCAGGAAATTAAAAATGAATACTTAAATATTAATAAGGATTCAAAATCTATTTCTCTTACTTATTCTCTGCATGCTTTTACACTTCCAAAAACGACTAATACCAAAAATATAAATGATCTTCTTGTTACATATAAAGAAAAGGGTGTCTTACCTGAACATTTATCTGATGTAGAATTTAGTGAATTAGAAAATATTCACGAAGACGACTTAGACAAATCCTTAGCAAAGGCTTTAAGAGTAACTCCTGAAGGGGAATTTACCAGAGTGATTTCTGAAGGTGACAAGAAACAAGTATTCTTTGTTAAAAAGAAATCAATTACTGAATCTCAAGACTATCTTAAGCAAAAAGATTTTATTAAACACAAACTTATAATGAGTAAAATTGATGTCGTCACTGAATCATGGTTTGAAGCAGAAAAGAAAAATATATTTTATAAGATAACACTCTAATGATACTAGTTACATGTGGACATGAAAAAGGAATTGGACTTGAAGTCTTTTTTAAAGCTCTACTAAGTAATTCAAAAAAATCTAAATCTATAAAGCTATTTATTAACCAAGAAGCATTAATAGAATACCTTGATGACAATAAGTTTCACTATGAAATTAAAAATAATACATTAGTGTTAAATAAATACTTAAAAATAGACTGTTGTTTCGTAGGTAAAAATATCAACCCATCCATGGATTCTCTTTTAGCTGCTTTATCTGAAATTACTAAAAAAGATGTTCTTTTCACACTGCCTACATCTAAAGATCAATTTCAATACAACAATAAGCAGTTTAATGGCTATACTGAGTTTTTTAGACATTATTATGAAAATGAAAATTTACTCATGAGCTTCATTGGGCCAAAGGAAAATCTATTACTACTAACAGATCATTTACCTATTGAAAAAGTTACTCAAAAACTCACAAAGGAATTTATTAAAAAATCAGTTAAACAAGGGCAAGATTTTTTTAAAAGTATTAACAAATTAAATAAAACTTATCTCTTGGGACTGAATCCCCATGCTGGTGAGAATGGGCTTTTAGGAAATGATAATGAATTATTTTCGAGTCTTAATAATGTTATTGGACCAATTCCCGGTGATACTATAAACCTAAGATCGCTAGAAAAAAATGATTTAGTTATTTCAAGCTTTCATGATCAAGGTTTAAGTTTTTTCAAAACCAAATATAAAACAATGGGTATCAACAACACAATAGGGCTTGGTTTCAAGAGAGTTAGTCTTGACCACGGGACAGCCTTTGAATTATTTGCAACAAACAAAGCTAATTATTCTGGTTGTGAGTTTTTGTTAAATGAAATCTATTTTTGGTAAGGTGTATTACTTAGATCTACTGAAATTAGTTCACCCTTATAATTAATAACAGTTTTAATATATTTCCAACTACCGTCATCAAATTCTAAACTTTCTAATTTAGTAACTTCTTCTTTTTTTTCATCATTAATTATTTCTTCTAAATGAGTTATCTTTTCATAAGAAAAAACAGAAAGAGAAAATAAACAGACAATAATAGTCAGAAATTTCATAAAACATCCTTGTATTAATATTTTCGCAAAAAAAAAGCCCCCGGTAAACCGAGGGCAAAGATATATGATCTATCTTTTAAAATTAAGAAACAACTGGCTTAATTAAGAACGCGATTACGAATGCGTAAATAACAAGTGATTCGATTAGTGCAAGAGCAATAATCATTGGAGTAAATAGCTTATCTGAAGCAGCTGGGTTTCTTGCGATACCTTCTAAAGCTACAGAAGCTGCTTTACCTTGAGCAAATGCTCCACCAACAGCAGCGATTGTGATTGCGAAAGCTGCAGAGTAAGCGAAAGCAGCAGCATCAGTAGATTCAGCAGCAAATACAGATGCTGAAGCTAAAACAGTAGTTAATGCGATTAAAATTCTCATGTGTTTTCCTTTTTATAAGTTAAAGTTTTTTAGTGTGCCTCATGCTCATCATGATCGTGATGTGCAACTGACAAACTAATATAAACCATTGTTAATAATGTAAATACGAATGCTTGAATAAAACAAACAAATAAACCTAATACCATAAATACGATAGGTACAATGTATGGAAGTAAACCAGAGAAAATTGAAAGAACTAGGTGATCTCCAAACATATTTCCTCTTAATCTTAATGCAAGTGAAACTGGCCTAACTGCATGAGAAATTAATTCAATTGGAAAGATTAAAAAAGCTAAGTACCAAACTGGTCCCATAAAGTGTTTAATATGTCCTACAAGTCCTTGCTCTTTAACACCAAGGTAATTGTAATAAATAAAAACAAATACACCTAGCGCAAGAGTTGTATTTATATTATCTGTTGGAGGTAAGAATCCTGGAACTAAACCAATTAAATTTGAAAAGAATACTAAAAAGAAAATACCCGCAATAATTGGAAAATATTTTTTTGCTTCTTTCTCACCCATTGTAGATTTAGTTAAGTTGTAAATAAAACCACCAAAAGATTCTACGATATTTCTATAAGAAACACCTTTATCTGGAATAACAATGTCGCTAGCTTTAGCAACTTTGCTTCTATAGAGAAGTCCAAACAATAACAATAATGCTGCAATAATTGGGAAAGTAACTACATGCTCTGGGTAATTCAAATGAAATTTATGAAGAGCATCTCCAATAAACGTATAACCACTTGCCAGAACTGAAGTACTACTTAAAGCGATTAATAACGCGATTAAAATTCTCATATAATATTAAGCCTTTGTAATTTTTTATCAGTATCTTTTAATACTTAAGACCAGAATAATCAATTGAAAAATGTATTGAAATACAGAATATAAAACAAGTCTAGAATCGATTTTAAATGATAAATATAATGCGACAGCCAAAATTAAAGATTTACCTCCAAAATAAAGCAGTGCCTTTAAGTTTTTATTATTAGTATGCTTCATCCCAAGAAGTAAAATACCCCCTCTATAAAGCATTAAATGGTTCAATACTGAGCCTATTAGAACTACTGTTGTAGCTAAGATATTTCTATTTTCACCTGAGAATCCATAGACCAGGCCAAATACCACTATTGTTCCAATGCAGTATTTATAATAATTAATTTTCGGAATTTTTGTTTGCATATCTAATGATTAAATAAAAAGTATTAATAATAACGCCCAGTATCAAAGCTATTCCAACATATGAATTTATATATCCATTTTCAATGAGCTTCCAGACCCCAATAGATACTGCAATTATTGTAGAAGGTAAACCCAGCGCTAAAGCAACTATGCCCAGATATTTTTTAGTTATCATCTCTTCCTAGCAATCTGGCGTTGATAAATTGAATTTAGTCTTTGTTTAATTACATCCGTATTAGGGTATTCATTTAAAATTGAATAATAGGCTGTATAGGCTTTTTTAAGTTGTTCATCGGTTTCATAAGCGTTTGCAATCATATATTTTGCAGAAACAATTTTGTTTCTATCAACTTCTCTTTTTATGTATTCAGTAAAATTTGAAATAGATTTTTTCCAATCTTCTAAATAGAAATAGCCAATTCCCATTTCATAAAAGGCGTTCACATAATATTCGTGTGTAGAGTTCTTAGTGATTTCTTCAAATAAAGCCAGGGCTTCTTTGTATTTATTATTTAAAGTAAGTGATTTAGCCTTTCTAAATTCATATAAATCAAAGGAAGCTAATTTAGGTTTGAAATTCATTAAGATCGAATAATATTTGTAAGCATCATCATATTTTTTCAGATAAGAAAAATTTATATCTGCAAGTTTTTCTAGAGACTTAACTTGCCATAAAGGTTCTCTAGAAATATTAAAAACAACTTCGTAATATTTAGCAGCATCTTTAAAATCTCGTAAATAAATAGAGCTTATTTCTGCTACTTGAAAGTTTATTTTTGTTCTTAAATCTTCATTGGGAACATTTTCTAGAATTTTTTTGTATAATTTTACAGCTTCTGGGTAATTATGCTGGCTCAATTG
>CAYGTU010000147.1:0-7601 GCA_964352945.1 uncultured Bacteriovoracaceae bacterium | reverse complement strand
TTAATAGACATGCCACTTCTAGGGCGAATTTGGACTTCAAATCCAAAGGGAATTTCAAAACATAATCCTGTAGGAACAAGTATTCTCTTCCCAGCTGGCACAATAAGAGAATCCTTATTTGCAAATGATGCCCTTAGATCAGCTCCAGCCGCACCTTTGGTTTCATAACAAGGTAAAGCAAACGAATTGTCGAAATGTTCAAGTTTTTTAATTTTTATAAAATTCATTTTTCAATCACATATATAAAAGCAGTTATTTTTTAAAATCTTATTATTTACGATTGAAATTATATCTTGATTAGTAACCTTTAGTAAATTGGTCTTTAATTCATTAAAGGAAAATGATTTCTTATATTTTTCACAATTAGTAAAAAATGAAGATCGCGTTAAGGCATCATCAAAACCCATTAAATAGGCACGAATTAATTTATCTTTCTCTAACTCTAATCTAGAAGCTTGAATTCCAGTTTTTGAAATTTTTTCCAATTCAGCCTTGATATGACCTTTGACTTTTTCTACACTTTTTTTGTTTGTTGAGGTATTTATAATATAAAGTCCAGAATTATAAAAAGTATCTAGACTTGATAAAATTGAATAAATTAATCCTTCTTTTTCTCGTAGGATATCAAATAAAACAGAACTCATCCCATCACATAAGTATTGATTTAAAATTGAATAAGCAAATCTTTCAGAGCTTAGAGCAGTAGGCCCTTCTGTTACAAAGTTAAGAACTACTGACTCAAGGTTTTTATTTAAATTTACATCTTTATATAAAAGTGATGATTTACTTTCAGTTAATCTAAATGGCTCATTGTTTGATATAAGCTTATACTTACTAAGCAAACTATCAATACACTTTAATACATCTAAATTTGCCTGCTTACCACAAATTGTTATGATAAGATTATCAAATCTAAATTTTTCTTTATAATAATTTTCAACTTTAGATCGCGTCATTTTTCTAAGAGTTGAATCATCTCCACCAATTGAGTGACCAACATCATCTGGAAGACAATTTTTAAAAATTAATTCATCAATAACTAATTCATAATCGTTATTATCTTCTGCATTTTCATGAATAATAATTTCCTTTTCTTTATCAAATTGATCATCCGTGAAGTTAAAGTTAAAAACAAGATCAAACATCAAAGGAAGGAGGTACTCATAATCAGAGTAGAGACATGTCATCTCAAAAGATGTTTCTTCTTTCCCCGTATAAGCGTTGATCTCACCTGCTTTATCTTCAATTTTTTTTAATATATTAATTCCAGGTTCAGTAAGACCATTTTTAAAAACAAGATGTTCTATTAGATGACAGATGCCATACTCATCTTGTTTTTCGTCCTTTGAGCCAGTAATAAAAGTTAGATTAATGTTGAAAGTATTTAGATAGGATACAGATTCACTTAAAACCACTGTATTGTTTTCAAACAGTGTTCTTTGAATAACACATTGATCATCGATTGAAATATTTTCTGTTGTATAGTTCATTTTTATAAAGGCCTTTAATTTTTTAGTAATTAAAGGCCTTTGATCTCAATTAGAATATTATCTTTTTGGTAATGATTTTACTGCTTTTGCAGATAACTTAATTTTTCCGAAACGATCTACATCAAGAACTTTAACTTGAATTTTATCACCTTCAGAAACGTAGTCATTCACTTCCTTAACTCTTTCATCAGCAAATTCACTAACATGAACTAAACCTGAAACACCTTTAGCAATATCTACAAATGCACCAAATTCTTTAATTGTTACAACGACACCTTCATAAATAGCATCTTTTTTAGGACCATTAATTGAAAGCTCTATAACGCCTTTTACTTCAATTAGTGTTTCAGCATCAGATCCAAAAATTATAACTAGTCCTTCTTCAGTAATTTCAATGTTCACTTGAAATTCTTCTTGAAGACCTTTAATATTTTTTCCACCTGGACCAATAAGAGCACCGATCTTATCAGTGGCAATCTTTAATGTTTCAACCTTTGGAACACCTGGCTTAAACTCAGCTCTTTGTGTGCTAATTGTCTTATTCATTTCATTTAAGATATGAATTCTACCATCATATGCTTGCGCCATTGCTTTTTCAAAAATTTCATTCGTAATACCAGTAATTTTGATATCCATTTGAATTGCTGTAATTCCTTTATCAGTTCCTGCAACTTTAAAATCCATATCTCCAAGGTGATCTTCATCTCCAAGAATATCAGTAAGAATTTTAAATTTGTCACCATCTTTAATTAATCCCATTGCAACTCCTGCAACTGGATCTCTAAGAGGTACACCTGCATCTAGAAGTGCCATAACACCAGAACAAACAGAACCCATAGAACTTGAACCATTAGATTCTAGGACTTCACATGTAACTCTCATTGTGTATGGAAAATCCTCTTTTGATGGAAGTACTTTTCTAATTGCTCTTTCAGCTAAGTTTCCATGACCAACTTCACGTCTACCAACACCTCTATAACCTCTTGCTTCACCAACTGAATATGGAGCAAAAGTATAATGTAGATAAAAATTGCTATAAGAGATACCATAAATACTATCTCTCATTTGTTCACCTTCTTTTCCACCAATTGTTACTGTGGCCATTACTTGAGTTTCACCTCTAGTAAATAAAGATGAACCATGTGGCTTAGCAAGAACATCAACTTCAGTTTCGATTTCACGAACCTCAGTCATTCCACGACCACCAATTCTTTTCTCTTCATTTAAAATATCATTTCTCATCATCTTATAAAGAAGTTCATCAACACCTTTGTTGCCTTCCTTACCAGCTGAAACTGATTCATCAAAACCAAAATCACTTGGATTAGCTTTGATCGCTTGTCCCACTTTTTTATTTAGATCTGAAATAGCTTTGCTTCTTTCTTGTTTATCAACAATATTTAAACAAGCTCTAGCATCACTTGAGAAGTCTTCCATTTTTGTCATCATTGCTTTATTTGGAGCAACTGAAACAAATTCTCTTTTTGCTTTTCCACATTTTGCACGCATATCTTTCATCATGGCACAAAATTCTTTTATCGAATCGTGAGCAAAACGAAGAGCTTCCATCATTTTTGCTTCAGATAATTCATTAGCTTCACCTTCAACCATTAAAATAGCGTCAGCTGAAGCAGCTACTACTAATTCAAGATCTGAATTAGCCCACTGATCATGAGATGGATTTAAAACTAATTTACCTTCAATTAAACCAACTTTACAAAAACCTACTGGTCCTTGAAATGGAATATCTGATACTTCTAAAGCTGCAGCAGTACCAAGACCAGCTAAAACTTCTGGATCATTTTCACCATCAAAGCTTAAAACTTGTGCCATGATGATCGTTTCCATCATGTAACCTTCAGGAAATAATGGTCTTAATGGTCTATCAACCATTCTCATGAGTAGGATTTCTTCATTTGAAGGGCGTCCTTCTCTTTTCATGAATCCACCAAGAAATTTTCCAGCAGCTGAAAATTTTTCTTTATAATCAACCATTAAAGGAAAAAAGTCTTGGCCTTCATTTGCTTCTCTAGCAGAACAAACAGTTACTAGAACTTGTGTTCCACCACATGAAACCATGGCAGCTCCATCAGCTTGTTTTGCTAAACGACCTGTCTCAACGATAACTTCCTTACCACCGTAATTTAATTTAAACTCTTGTTTCTTATTTATCACTTAAATACTCCTGTAATTCCCCAGATGAGGAATTTAAAAAAATTAGGAGTTTATATGGGGATTAATTTCAAAGATATAAAGTTTAATAAAGAGTTTTACTCAACTTTATATCTTAAAAATATCACCACACACAAACTCTAGATATTAATAATTTAAACTATTTAAAACAAAAAAGGGAGTCCTAGACTCCCTTTTTTTTATTATTTATTTTCTTAGTCCTAATTCATTAATTAGTTTTGTATATCTCGTTTCATCTTTATTCTTGATATACTTAAGAAGACGTCTTCTCTTACCAATCATTTTCATTAGACCAGTCATTCCATGCTTATCATGCTTATGATCCTTAAAATGTGGAGTTAATTGAGAGATTCTTTCTGTTAGAACTGCAACCTGTACGTCTGCATTTCCACTGTCTTTTTCATTTTTCCCGAACTTTTTGATTAGTTCAGCTGTAGTTGCTGTATTCATTGTTTACTCCTAAACCTTGAATCGAATAATACCTTCGAAACCTAGAGAAGGACACACCGTGTCACATCTAATTTATAATACTTATATTTAGCTAAAATGTTCGGACATGTAAACTCTTAATTTATCGAGTAACCTTTCTTCAATCTGTCTTATACGCTCACGAGAAACTCCATACTCGTCTGCGATAGACTGAAGTGAGGGCTGAACCTCGCTAAGTAGCCGTTTTTTAAAGATTTCTTGATCCCTATCCTTAAGACTGCTCATAAATTCTTCTAATTTATCATGTAAAATTTCGAGTTCTTCGGTATGTGATAAATCAGAAGCAAAGTCTCCCATAGATCCAGCTAAAGTGTCCCCAAGACTAAAGTTACTACTCTCATCCCCCATTGGTTTATCGATACTAACTTCAGCACCATGTTCACCTAAGCGGCGATCCATCTCAATAACAGCTTTTTCTGAAACACCAAGAGATTCAGAAATCATTTTCGCATCAGGAGTTATCCCAAGTTTATGTAATTTATCTTTTTCTTTCATTAAATTGTAGAAAAGCTTTTTCTGATCTGCTGTTGTTCCAATTTTTATTAGACGAAAATTATCCAAAATAAATTTCAAGATATATGATTTAATCCACCAGCTTGCGTAATAGCTTAGCTTTGCACCCTTTGAAGGATCAAACTTAGAGACGGCCTTCATCAAACCAATATTTCCCTCTTGAATTAAATCTAGAATATTTTGATAGGCATTTCTATATTCGAATGCAATCTTAACCACTAAACGAAGATTTGCCACAACAAGCTTTCTGGCAATATCAATATCACCTGTTTCAAATAATTTTTCAGTTAGTTCTTTTTCTTCTTCAGGACTTAATAAATCATATTTTTTAATTTCATTAATATATTGAACAAGTGGATCGACAATACTGCCTGGTTTAACTAAATCTCTGCTAGTTGCAATCTCTGGCAAGTTGTCTGATATATCTTTTGAGATAAGAATGTCTTCTTTTTTAGTCATGGGACTAAGATAGTATCATTTCTATGAATGTCAATATTATCTATATTTTGCGTTAAATTTATAAGAAAAATACCTAAGCGCGAAAAGACCGTATTTTATATTTACTGGAATTTTAAATAACTTATGAGACAGCGTATGCATTTCATCCCCTCTAAATAAATCGATTTGACTTAAAAGTTCATCGACTATGATCTCTTCAATTCCTTTAGCAAATGGTGAAATAAGATATTTATCCATCGCTGCATTAATTTGTGGGTCTACATAAAAATGTATCTTTTCCTTAATTTTCGTAATTTCTTTAGAGTTTTTTTCAAGTTTAGCTTGGTTATATTGTCTTTTAACCCAGCCGATGAAGTTATGAGTTAGTTGTAAGTTAAATTTAGAATCAAGCATATTGTAATCAGTGAAGCTTCTATCAAATTCTCCTAATGTAAGGGTGAAATCAAGATTAAACTCTCCATTAGCAACTTTATAGTCATATTCATTCTTCTTAATTAAATCGACTCGAAGGGACTCCTCGTAGAGAAGGTCCTTTGAAAAAGTTGAGCTAGCTCGGTTTGCCCAAACATCCCACCGGTCAATAATTCTATCTTTTAAAAATTCTTGAGCATCATCATAGCGTTCTGAGGCAACTAAAAAATCAGGTACACCTGTTAAGAGTGAAATAAAGTTTAGGATTTCAAAATTAACTTCTTCCTCACCTTTTTTCTTGTCTATTTCAACCAATTTTTTATCGAGTAATTTTTCATTTAAATCTAAATCTTTAAATAAATTACAGTATATCCTTTGTAAGTCACTTTCCAGACCTGATGACCCTGTCATTACAGGAAAATTATTTTTAAATTCAGTATCATTCACTTTACGACAAAGAATATCCTTACACATTATTCTTTCTTTATGATTGGTCTTTTTTAAACTTAATGTTCCCTTATTTTTTGAATAATAAATTTGTTTAGCTGTTATGTTTCTATTTATAAATGACATGATAAAAGGATTTTTTAAGTACTTATAGAGTAGGCCAAAATTTTCTATGTCTCCAGACCAAGAGCAAAAAGCTATAAAGCTTTGCACTGTAAGAGCAAACTCCCTTTTTTTTATATAATCGGATTGATTAATGCCATAAATCTTAGGTGTGTAATAGGGATTATTTTTAATCGTTGGTAATTGAAACCTTGGTTTTTCAAAATTATCTAGAAGGTTTAATTTTAAGAGTTTTTTACTAATTACTGTCATATTCTCAGAACAGAAATTATTAATTAAATTTTCAGTAAGAATAACATAATCATCTTTTGACCAAGTAAGTTCGTTTGCATATTTACCCATGGCCCGAGTTGCTAGATCTAACCCTATATAGCGAAGTGAGGCTGCTACTGATTGTATGGCTTTTTCTTTTTTCCAATCGGTCGAATAAAATATTGTTGGGGTAATGGCCTCACAAGAGTTATTAAGATTGACCCCTTCTCTGTAAAAACCGATATACTCTTGAACTTTTTTATTGTGGGATTCTTTCGTGTTGTATTCAATACTTTGAAAAACATAATCCAAAGGATCATATTGTTCATCTTTTTTAATATCACCTAAAATAATACCACTAATAGGCCTTAGAGCATGGGCATTTGAAATTAAAATGAATCCGAGCAAGATAAAACCAATTTTCATAGAAGAATTTACCACCTATTTTTGTTTACTAACATTTCGACTTAAGTATCCGAAATATTAAATATGAAAATAGTATTACTCCTTTATGTGGCCTTTTATTCCGTAGTTTATGGGTCGGATAATCATCTAAATAGAGCAAGCACCAAGAAGCTTCTACTACAAAAAGATTCATTAGCGTATCTAGAACAATTAGATAAGAATCAAACTAAAATTACAAAAAAAATACTCAATGATCTAAGTGAAATTAAGTATCACTTGATTAACGGAAATATAGAGAAAGCAAAGCTAAAAATATTTGAAATGGAGTTTAATAATGACTTTTCTTACGTCATTAGAAGAAGATACTTGTCCTTAATAAAATTTTTTGAAAATGAATTTGAAGAAGCTCTTACACTTGTTGAGGACCCTCATTTTAAGGCAAAGGGAAACTACGGGTTAACCTGCCCTTTTAAGATTTTAAATTATATTATTCTTGATGATAAAAAGAATTTAAACCGCGAATGGAAGGAATGTAAAAAATTCACTTTAAGTAATCAAACTGAAAGCCATAAATGGCTTGAAACAATGTATAAACTAAGAACTATTAGTCACTATGCTGAAAATGTTGCTGAATTAAAAAGCCTTCAAACGCTTCGTTATGATGTTGAGACTGTAAAAATGTATATAAAATTAGCGCTCTATACAAACCAAACACAAGAAATTACACGATTAATTTATGATATTCCACAAGAACACTTTGAAGATGAAAAATTACGAGAATTATTAGGATTTCACTACTACAGAACAGCTGAATTTAAA
>CAYGTU010000146.1:0-7629 GCA_964352945.1 uncultured Bacteriovoracaceae bacterium | reverse complement strand
TTTAGGTAAGATATCAGTATGTTTTTCTCAAAAGTTTCCAAGTTTCTATGCATTTTTAGTAGGGCTTAAAAAATGAGTAAACAAGATTTACAGCAAAATGTAGATGTTTTGGCCTTAAGACGTTTAACTGTTTTAGATGAAACAGGTGAACCTGTTTTATTTAGTAAATTCTGGGAAGATTCTAATTCGGACATTGAATTGTACCGAGACTAGTATTGTTATAGAGAACTTCAAACATCTGGTTATTAAATTCGATATAATGAATTTTGTTTTGACAGAAATTATTCATTACTTGCTGGCAACTATTTTGATCCGTATTTCCTGAACATAAAATTTCAACGTTATCTCTTTTGATTTTACATGGTTTTAATCCTAAATCAGTAATACTTTGCTGAATGTCAGAGCACCAAATTATTTTTGGACTACATTGACCTAAATTATTTTGGACGAAACTTTCAGGACAAGTCATTTTTTGAATTCTAAAAACAGTTGCTCCGTTGTCCATGTAAAAATCAGCTCGGGCATCATTCTGGTTATTTGCTTGATAGTAAGTTACCCACGAATCATTCACTTTTGCTTCAATCTTAATTGAATTCGGTTTGTGATTTTCATTTTATATTGCTATATAAAAATGAAACTCATTTAATATATTTGCTTGTGCTAATTCAAAATTTATAATTGTTGCAGTAGAGGGAGTGAATTTTTTAAAGGGTTGATCAAATATATCAAAAAGTGAGGGTTCATTTGTATTAATAACTTCATGACCTGGTATCATAATTTCACTAATTGAAATGGCCGAACTGGGATGATTTAAAATAATTCTATATTCTTTAGCAGCTAATATATTACCAACGATATAGGAAGGAGGGTTAGTTTGGCCAAATTGTCCTGTGACTTCAACAGGAGTAGGTAAGGTTGGCTTAGCTTGTACTTCTCCACCAACAACTTCAGTACCGCCACCTGAGGAGTCTGAATCACTTGCTACTTCTGGTGATAGAGGTTGGTTGCACGATATAAATAAAACTAATAAAAATAAATATCTCATTAGTTTCTTTTCGGTAAATGATGAGATTTTATAAATATTTCCGACCTGACTATTCAAGTCGGAAAAACGATCTATGTATAAGATATCACTAAATTAATTTAATTTTGTGCTTGTGCTGAAGATTTTTTTAAATGAGCTTCCTTTATTTTTCCAAATAGTAGGATCTTTTCACAATTTCTTAGCTCTTTTGAATTGATTCGATCTGGTAGTATTTCAGAAAGTTTTTCAAATGGTTCACTTACCTGAATCGTTTTATTCGCTTCAACTTCATCTACCCTATCTATTGGAGTAAAATGAGGAACAGTATTTAAAACTTCTGGATTGGTGTCAATCAATTTAAATATACCTTTAACTGTATCTAGGAACGAATCAAGTTCTTTTTTAGAAAAGCTCTCCGTCGGCTCAATCATTAAGCCAAATTGTTCCGGGAAGGCAACTGTGGGAGCATGGAATCCAAAATCTAAAAATAGTTTTCCAATTCTAGCTATTGCTTGTGCTTTAAGCACTCCAGCTTTTTGAATTTTATCAAAACTTTCGTTATTCAAAGTTACAATAAACTCATGCATACGAGGAGTCTCTTCAGAACCGATTGGAAGTGAAGGGAGTTGGGATAGTTCTTTTTTAAGATATCGAGCAGAAAGTACTGCGACTGCGCTCATTTTTCTTATACCGTCAGATCCAAGTGCTTTTAAATAAGTATAAGCACGAACCTTGTGAGCAAAATTGCCGTAATGTCTGTGAAAACTTCCAATGGATGAATTAGTTTTAAATGGTACGAGGAGATTTCCTTCTTTTTTTATTTGAACACCTGGTAAAAATGGAATCAGCTTTTCACTACAAGCAACAATTGCATCCCCTGGTCCACCACCACCATGAGGGATAGTCCAAGTTTTATGTAAATTATTATGGACAGCATCTACACCAATATTATTTAAATTTACCCAACCAGCGATAGCATTCATATTGGCCCCATCCATGTAAACAAGACCATCAACTGCATGAATAATTTCACTCATTTGTTTAAAGTTTGTTTCAAAGACGCCTGCTGTATTGGGATTAGTAACCATTATTCCGGCAACTCGACTACCTTGGGTATTACAAATTTCTCTAATTTGCTCAATATCCATTTCACCTTTTTTGTTTGCATTGATGAGAACAATATTACTTGATTCAAATCCTGCATAAGTAGCAGTCGCTGGATTGGTTCCATGAGCTGACTTTGGAATAAGGATTAAATCACGCACTTGATTTTTACTGGCATGATAGCCTTGAAACATTTTTATTCCAACAAGTTCACCTTGAGCTCCTGCAACTGGTTGAGTTGTACAGCCTGGAAGACCTGTAATTTTTTTAAATTGTTCTTGAATCTCATAAATTATTTCAAGACAACCTTGTGTGTCTTCTATAGGTGCCTGAGGATGGCATCTTGTAAATCCAGATAAGCTTGCTGCCCAGTCATTAATATAGGGATTATATTTCATCGTACAAGAACCAAGAGGGTAAATACCATCATCTGGACTTAGGTTTTGAGTTCCTAATTTTTTGTAATAGTCGATAATTTCTTCTCGGCCAATTAGTGGAAGAGTAAAAGTAGATTTTCTTTTGAATTTTTCATTTAGAGGATTTAATTCAATCGGATTAGTTTTTTCAAAATTTTCACTTAAAAAAGATTCTAATTTTTTTAAATCATCTTCTGTCTGAATATCACTTAAGCTTACAAGTAGTGCATTTTGATTAATATCTAGTCTATTTGAAATATCGACACCAATGTGAATGCCATTGGCACAGGCCCTGCTTATAAGTTCAGAAGTTTTAATAGGTGAGATAACAGAGATTTCATTATAAAAGTTTTGATTTTTAAACAAAGGTTTAAAACCAAATGAGGTTAACATTTTAAAAGTTTTTAAAGCATTTTCCCTTGCTTTACTTGCACTTTCAGCGAGACCTAAGTGTCCTCTTCTTAAAAGTGTAGAGCCAACTAAACTGGCAATGAATGACTGATTTGAACAAATATTTGATGTCGCTTTCTCACGTCTAATATGTTGTTCACGAGTAGAAAGAATAATTGATTTACACTCACGACCAAATACATCTTTTGCTTTACCGATGTATCGACCTGCAGTTTGTCTGATATTTTTATTTTGTTTTTCATTGTATCGAATTCCAAAAATTCCTAATCCTGGTCCGCCAAAGTTTGCACCTAGTCCTAAATGTTGGCCTTCACCAACTATAATATCTGCACCCTGTTTTTCAGATCCATAAACTGATGGCTCCTTAAGAGCACCATTAGAAATTAAAATAGGATCAAACAAGGCAATTGATTGAATATTGTTTTCAGTTGCTATATCAGTTAACTGGTCTACTTCTTCCAGTATACCAAAGCAATTTGTTTGAGGAAAAACTAATGCAGCTATTTGATCGTTATTTTTTAATTCATTTTTAATGAATTCTAGATCTGTTAATCCTGTAACTTTATCAACTGGAGCAAAAATAATTTTTGTTTTTGTATGCCTAGCTTGAGTATTTAATACTTCTACATCACCTGGGTAAAGACCAAGAGAAACAATTGCAGTAGTCTTATTTTTAGAAATTCTTATTGCTGTTTGGATTGCTTCAAATACGCAAGTACTTCTCTCATAAAGGGAAGCATTAATAGCTTCGTATCCAGTCATTTGAGCAATTGAGCACTGATAAATCCAAAGAGATTGAAGCGTTCCCTGACTTCTTTCTGGTTGGTAGGGAGTATAAGCAGTTGTTAATCCCCTTATAGAACAAATATCTCCAACAATATCTGTTTGACGATAGTTTTGTAATCCATCACCTAAAAAAGAAATCTTATTATTATTTTTATTTGAAATTTCATAAAGGTGCTGAGCTAAACTTTCATAATCAAGTTCATCGCTTACAAAAAATTTCGTAAATTTATTATTATCCGCGATATGACTATAAAGAGAATCTAGATCTTTAAGGCCGATTGTTTCTAGCATATCTTGTATGTCTTGATCAGTTGCAGAGATATAATATTTAGTTAATTCTCTTTGGAGTTTTTTGGGGTCGTAACCGAATTCTGGTTTCATATAGTGCCTCGTGTTGAAAAGATCAAAATTTAACAATAAAATATCATAGTCATAATCATCGAGTCTAGCTATGATATTAAAATATTGAGGGCTTTATAAAAAATTTTAATATTCAAGAAATTTTGCCAACCGAATCACCTGAGTTTTATGCATCATTTGCAGTCTTAGATTTGTCTAACCTTGAATTTACAATTGATAAAAATGTACTTCAGGTTTCTGATTCTAGCTTAAATATTAAAAATATTTTCTGTCAAATTCATTCTGAAATGGAATATCACAAACGCCATTTTTTTAAGAATTCTATTCATAAAGATCTCCTAGCTAAAGCAATAGGACTTAAAAAAGGAGAGCCAAAACCAATAGTAATTGATTTAACTGCTGGTTTATTGGGAGATTCTATTCTTTTGAGTTTTTTTTGCCTAAAAGTAGTTGCCTATGAAAGAAACCCTTTAATTTATGCTTTATCAAAATCTGCACTAAATACTTATCCTTGTAATATTGAACTTCACTTTGGTGAGTTTAAAGGGAGTGCAGATATAGCCTATTATGATCCAATGTATTCTGATCCTAATAAGAAAACTGCTCCCAAAAAAGAGATGCAATTATTTAGAAAAATTTTAGGTAAAGAAGATGATTCATTAGAGTACTTGTCTAAAATTAGCATCAAGAGACTGGCTATTAAGAGATCAGCAAAAGCCGGCCTGCTGATTGCGGAGCCAGCAGTGCAATTTTCAGGTAAATCTACTCGCTATGATGTCTACCTAGATAATAAATCAGTGTGATTCTCTATGCGTCAAGCTAGTAAATATTAATATTTACTGTTATTATTTTGCCTAAAAAAAGGAATGATTATGTCTAAGTATGATGTTTATGGAATTGGAAATGCACTTGTAGATATGGAGTTTACAGTTGGTCTTGATTTACTATCTGAAAACAATATTGAAAAAGGTCTAATGACTTTAGTTGATGAAGCAAGACAAGCAGAGATTCATGAAATAATTGGTAATGTAAATAAAAGAGCTTGCGGTGGAAGTGCTGCGAATTCAATAATTGCTGTTTCACAATTTGGTGGAAAAAGTTTCTATTCATGTAAAGTTGCTGAAGATGATGCTGGTCACTTTTACATGCAAGATATGAAAAATAATCATGTTGATACAAATTTAAATGAAGATGCCTTACCACCAGGTAAAACAGGTAAATGCTTTGTAATGATTACTCCAGATGCTGATCGTACCATGAATACTTTTTTAGGGATTACGGCAACAATAAATGAAGAAGTTATTGTTGAAGAGGCGATTAAAAATAGTAAATGGGTCTATGTTGAAGGTTATTTAGTAACTTCAGAAAACGGTTTGAATACTGCACTTAAAACACTTGAGCTAGCAAGAAAACATAATGTGAAAACCTCTTTAACTTTCTCAGATCCTGGAATAGTAAAGTTTTTCAGAGAAAATTTTAAAAAACTTACCAACAAAAAACTAGATTTAGTTTTCTGTAATGAAACAGAGGCAATGGAAATTACTGGTAAAGAAGATCTTTTTGAGGCAAGAACTGCTTTGAAAGATATTGCGGATACTTTCTGTATAACTCTTGGTCCAAATGGGGCTACAGTTTTTGATGGAGAAACTTTTATTGATATTGAGCCTTATAAAGTAAATGCTATTGATACTAATGGTGCCGGTGATTGTTTTGCGGGTGCTTTCTTATACGGTATTACCAATGGATTAAGCTATGCAGGCGCGGGTAAATTAGCGACAATGGCTTCAAGTCATTTAGTAACGCTTTACGGTCCTCGTTTATCTAAAAAACAAGCTCAAGAAATTAAAGGAAAGTTAAAATAATGAAAAGATTAATGGTTAAAGAAATATTTGAAAAGAACATAACAGACCAAGAAACTGTTGTTAAAGGCTGGCTCAAGAGTGTTAGAAAATCAAAGGCATTTAGTTTTTTGATTTTAAATGATGGTTCTAGCCAAAAAGATTTACAAATTGTTGTTGCTGCTGAGCTTGAAAATTTTGAACAAGTTTCAAAATTAAATACGGGATGTTCAGTTAGTGTTATTGGAAAGTTAGGTTCTTCTCAAGGAAGTGGTCAGTCAGTTGAACTTCAAGCTTCTTCAGTCGAAATTATCGGAACTGTCGATGAAGATTATCCACTTCAAAAAAAAGGAACGAGTTTTGAATTCTTAAGAGAGATAAGTCACTTAAGACCTAGGACAAATACTTTTGGAGCTGTTTTTAGAGTAAGACATACACTTGCCTTAGCAACACACGAATTTTTCAGTCAGAAAGGTTATTTTTATCTACACACTCCCATCATTACAAAGTCGGATTGTGAAGGTGCAGGAGATATGTTTCAAGTTACGACTATGGCCGGGGAAGCAAAACCTGATTTTTCTAAAGATTATTTTGGAAATAAAACGTTTCTAAACGTTTCAGGTCAACTTGAAGCCGAATGTTTCGCTGTTGGTATGGGAGGAGTTTATACTTTTGGCCCAACCTTTAGATCTGAAAACTCCAATACCTCAAGACATTTAGCTGAATTCTGGATGATTGAGCCTGAAGTAGCTTTTGCTGACTTAGATGATATGGCCGATCTTGCTGGAGAGTATATTCAATTTTTAATTAAAGCCGCACTAGAGAAGAATCCAGATGAAATGGATTTTTTCGATCAAAGAATTGAAAAAGGTCTTAAAGAAAGATTAAAGTCGGTAGCTGATTCTAAATTTATCAAAGTTACTTATACCGATGCAGTAGAGATATTAAGTAAATCTTCAGAGAAATTCGAATACAAAGTTGAATGGGGAAGTGATTTACAAACTGAACACGAAAGATATTTAACAGAAAAACATTTTAAATCACCTGTTATTGTTACAGATTACCCAGCAGATATAAAATCTTTCTACATGAAAAAAAATCCAGATGGAAAAACAGTAAGAGCGATGGATGTTTTAGTACCAGGTGTTGGTGAACTTATAGGTGGTTCTCAAAGAGAAGATAACCTAGAAAAGTTAAAAACGGCTATGAAAAAGAAAGGATTATCTGAAGCTGACTACTGGTGGTATTTAGATCTCAGAAGATTTGGGTCAGTTCCTCACTCAGGTTTTGGATTAGGTTTTGAAAGAGCGGTGATGTATATTACTGGTATGACTAATATTCGTGATGTTATTCCTTTTGCTAGATATCCAAGAAATGCTGAATTTTAATGAAATATTTTTTACTTTTATTTATATTAATTTCATGTGACAAACTTTCTAATAAATCAGAAGAGCAAAAGCCTTTTAGAATAGTTATAGCGGATTCATTTTTTTGTTATTATGAAAAACATCCAAATATAAAGATTATCAATCATGATTCATCTACTTCTTGTGCGCAATTTGATGTAAAACATGGAGAAAAGTTTCACGGTCATTTTGTAATAAAAAAATTAATTGAAAGTTTAAAAGTTAAAAGAAATTTGGAGATCCATCTTTTCTCTGTTTTTGAATCGGATGTAAGCAATAAAGAC
>CAYGTU010000145.1:0-7674 GCA_964352945.1 uncultured Bacteriovoracaceae bacterium | reverse complement strand
AATAACTTAGCTAGAGAAGTAATTGCATAATTCAGTTTTATTACATTATAAATATAAAATTTACTTTTTTAGTATTCCTAAAATTCAATAAAACTCTTTTTTTTTGAAACTGAATGCATATTCTCTTGTTGAAAGTGAAAGATAGCAATCTACTAAATTTATAACTTACTGTTTTCTCCAAAAGGTACCGCGTACCTATTTACACTTTACTAATCTTTGTTGGGGACCTAATATAGCTCATGACTCAGTATAAAAAAATGCTCCTTTTACTTGGTGCAATTCAATTCACTCATATTTTAGACTTTATGATTATCATGCCATTAGGTCCGACTCTAATGCGTGAATTTAATTTAACAACTACCGAGTTTGGTATTTTAATTTCAGCCTACTCAATTGCAGCTGCTATTGCTGGATTGATCTCAGGCATTTATGCCGATTTATTTGATCGTAAAAAGTATATGCTTACCGTCTATCTTGGTTTTATTATCGGTACATACTGTTGTGGAATAGCTACGAGTTTTAGTTATTTACTTATTGCGAGAGTTTTAGCTGGAGCCTTCGGCGGAGTTGTTGCTGGAAGTGTATATTCAATTGCAAGTGAAATAAGTTCAGATTTAAATCGTGGAAAAGCGATGGGTGTTATTGCCTCTTCATTTAGTATCGCTTCTGTTTGCGGTGTACCCATTGGATTATTTATTGCCACAAAATTTAATTGGAACGCTCCCTTTATTTTCTTAGCAGTCTTTTCAATGTTCATATTTATTATATCTTTAAAAATTTTCCCACGTTTTACAGATCATATAAGTTTTGAAAAAGAGAATATTTTTAAAAAATACTTTTCAGTTTTTAATAATTCTCTAAATATGAAATGTTTTATTTTTGGTATGAGTATTATTTTTGCTTCCTTTGCTGTTATCCCTTACATTGCGACTTATACCGTAAAAAATGTTGGGATTACAGAAAAGGACTTAAGTTATGTTTATCTCGTTGGTGGATTTTTTACCATATTCTCAGCTCGCTACTTAGGAAGACTTGTTGATAATATTGGGCCTTATAAAGTTTATACAGTACTTGCTCTTTTATCTATTGTTCCTATTATAGCTCTAACAAATCTTCCTCCGATGGGAATAACTCAAGTTTTGTGTGTAACTGTTCCCTTTATGATGATTGTTTCTGGAAGACAAATTCCTGCACTCACTCTTATTACTCAAGTAATCAAACCTCAACAAAGAGGCTCATTTCTAGCCATTAATACTGCTCTTAGACATGTCAGCACTGGTACAGCTTCACTTATAGGCGGCTATATAATCTCTACAAATGTTGATGGAAAAATTGTCAATTACAACTACGCAGGCTACTTCTGTATCTTAATTATGTTTATTTCTCTATTTTTGATAGCCCAAATTAAAAATCATAAATCATAAAATTAATGATTTAAATCATTTCTTTTTTTGTTGGATTAAATTAGAATCTTAATATGAAATACTTAATTATTAGCTTACTAGCATTATCTTGTACCAGCGTAAATCGAACTTCTCGTGATTACTTTAAAGAGAAAAAAGAAATGAGACATGGAATTGTTCCTATTTCAAAACCTGTTGTAAAAGATAAATTCGATTACGTTGATTTCATCGATCAAAAAGCTGCCGCTCGTGGCAAGAAAGTATATGAAGCTCATTGTTTTACTTGTCATGGTGATAAAGGTTTGGGGGACGGTCCAATGAAAGAAGCTTCAATGTTTGAACCAGCTAATCTGCAAAAAGCTGTAAAAAGTGTTCCATTTTTTAAACTCTATATGAAAGTATCTAAAAATCAGGGTAAAATGCCTGGATGGACTGATAAGATATCTGAAAAAGATCTTAATGATTTAGCAAATTACTTAATGCAACTTTCACTTTAATTCTCTTGCCCTATACCATGAACCTTTACTCCAAATACAGTGGGTACCGTTCCATTTAATTCCATCACAATTTGAATTACTTATTGAAAAATGCGGCCAGGCCTTACAGACTGGTTTAGCATTATATTGACCTAGGGTCTTGCGAGGCCAATCACATCCTGAAACATCTGGAGCATTTACTAAATTCTTATAAATGGGAGTATAGTAAACTTGGCCTGTACTTTTGTTTACTTCATATTTAATTCCATTAGTATCTAGTAGCCCATTGGGTATTTGTTCTATCCTACATTTACCATCAATAAGGCTTCCACCAGATGGGCAACTTCCACTTGAGGCTGAATAGAAAATTCCTGAATGTTCAGGAGAAGTTTCAATCCAATAAGAAATCGAATTATTTATATTTGCAGTAGCAGTATAGATAATACAATTCTCACCTGATTTATTTCCTCCATTTGCACAATATCCACTCCCTCTGATAAAGCAAGGTGACTGATAAGTCGTACCAGAACCTGAACAACCAGTCCCTTCAGTAAATGTTCCACCTGTAGGGCAAAAATCTGCTTGAGTCTTACACTGCTTCATCACTTTCACATAATCAATCATTACCGATTGATCAGGCCAAGAATTATTTTTTAAATAATCTTCAGATACATAAGTTGAATGATTTAATATAAAAAAGAAAGGATCATGAGGAAAGTTATTTGAAGCAAACTGTGACAAATGAGCAGGAGGATTTGCCCAAGTGGTTCCAGGTTGAGCAGGATCATCTAGCTTATCAACAGCAGTTCCAACTTTAACTTCATTTGTAGCTTCATTATTTAAAAACCAATTAATCTTATTTCCATTCCACTCAACAGTATACATATTATCAAAACCAAGAAATTGATCTGTTATTTTTTCGTGTGAAGTTTTACCTTTATGAATATTTATATTAGTTGCGTATCCTAATTTCTTACAATTTCCGGAATCAATAAACTCTGTAGGATTATTTGCATCCCTAATTATTTCACTTTGATCTCTTGTTTTAAAACATTTCCCATGGTGCTAAGTTTGATAAATTTCATCAGCTCCATCTCTAGCTTCGATAATATCTATTTCTCCACCTGAGTTTGGCCATGCACCTTTTATTGGCATTAACCAAGCAGCTGGAAATGCTCCCTTACCTTTTGGTATTTTTAGTTTTACTTCCCAAATTCCTTCTTTCTGATAAAACCCTCTATCAAATCCTTGTGCATCTTTATTTCCAAATTTTGCACTCGTAACTGCACCATTTAAAATTGGACAAGCTAACTCACCAAACTCCAATGGATCATACTTTGTATTATCTTTACAATTAAAGCCTGAAGTTGTGGGAGTATATGAAATCCCATAAACTCCATAAAGTTGAATCATACTGGCTTGATAACTAACTCCAGATTTAAAAAGCGTTGAGCTCACTTGATGTAATAAACATGCTCCATTATATTCTGATCCAAAGTACAAACAGTATCCATTTCCACTCTTCGGATAATAGATACCTGGCTTACTTCCAGTTGTAACTAAATAATAATTTATCGAGGGATACATCGGCTTAGCAGAATATTCAACATAGCATTTGCCATCTGTTCGATAATCTCCACCGTGAGTACAAGGAATTGCTGTGGGTGCATGTTTAGCTTTTAATTCTAAATATCCATCTCCTCCAGTGTGAACTTTAACCATTGTTGGATCAAATTTTGCTGACCAATGATTATTATAATCTGTGGCCATCCAATTTACTCTTTCATAAATGGCCCAAACACATTTATTTAATCCTTGTAAATTACTACCAAATACTTGAGCATGTTTTTGAAAAACTTCTTCTTCTGTTTTTCCAGAATCATTCCAATAGGGATAAACGGTTTTGATCGCTGCAAGTGCATTTTCTCTCATTGGTGGAAAAAAAGGATGATCAGCAGAATTAATCCTCTGACAATTATAAGTACTAGCTCCTTCCCACCAAAAGCATTGAGGAAGCTGTTGATCATAACAATAATTATCTCTAGAACTATTACTTGGTTTTCCCTTAAAATCATCAAAGAAAGTTACCTTAACGTACTTATCAGAAGTTGAAACAACCGTATTATTTGTATTTGTAACACCGGTTAGACCACCTTGGGTTGTACCTGAAGTTCCACCAGTTGTACCTCCAGAAGTTGAACCTCCACTTGTAGATCCACCTGAAGTTGTTGTTAGGGAATCAGAGCCACCCGTTGTAACATGACCAACTGTTGAGTACCCAATGCCTGTACTTCCGCCTGAAGTTGAACCTGAAGTCACAGTGCCTCCAGTGGTATAACCACCTGAAGAGGTTCCAACTCCACCGCTTGAGGTGTAACCATCTGAAATAAATCCAGTGGTCGTTGTATTTGTTCCACTTGTTGTTTGTACCTGGATATCCTCTGGAGAATTATTCTGAGTTGTTGAAACTTCGAAACAGGAAACTAATAAAAGAATTAAAATTAAATATCTCATATCTTATTATCGGCTAATGAGCTGATTTACTTTGTTGAGTCATTTTGACAGGAAATATATTCCAAAAGGGGTCTGAATATGCTTTTTTAAATGTTTTATGGCACCAATATGCTAATATTTCTGCATAGGAACTAGATATGAGTATTATAGAATTTAATAATGTAAGTAAAGTTTACGACAATCGTACTATTTGGGGTGTTCATTCACTCAATTTTCAAATTGATCGAGGTCAGATTTTTTCTATTATGGGACCTTCTGGTTCAGGAAAATCAACAACTCTAAATATTTTATCCAATTTAACTAAACCAGATGAGGGTAGTGTTAAGAAAGCTTCTGACTATGTTATTGCTCATTTAACAGATCAAAGTAAATTAGATGATGAAAAAAGTGTACTTGAAAATATTATATTAAAAATCACAAAAGAAATGGAAGAAGCTCAAGCAATTACTTTAGCTAGACAAGCACTTAGTGACCTAGACCTTACCAATGAAATTGATAAAAAACCTAGAGAGTTATCTTCTGGTCAATATCAACGTGTACTTTTAGCTTGTTGTCTAGCAAACTCCCCAGACATACTTTTATTTGATGAGCCATTTGGAAATATTGACGAAGAATTAAAATTTGAAATTCTAGATATTATTTTACCTGTTATTAAAGAAAAAGTTCTAACAATCATTTGGGTTACCCATCATCTAAAAGAGGCTTTTCAGTTCTCAGACAGAATGATGATTTTAAATTATGGAAAAATTCAACAAATTGGAACACCCAAAGAAATTTATTTTTCTCCTAAAAATATGTTTGTTTCTAATTTCATAGGAATTAAAAATATTTATTTATGCACTAGTATTGAGGGGAAGAAGGGATATTTAGAAATTAAATCAAAAGTTTTTAATGGTAGTATTAAAACTCCTACAGAAAATTTTGATCATACTAAGGATTCTCTTTTAATTATAAGACCTGAAGGTGTTGTGCTAAATGAAAGATCAGATACAAAAGCAAAATTAATTGAAATGAGATTTTCTGGCTCATTTAATTTTTGTATATTTGAGCTTGAATCAACTGAAAAAATAACGGCCCATATTTCTTCCTATTTAAATTTAGAAATAGGTAATTCATATGGAATAAATATTAATACCCAATATATCTCGATTATAAATCAAATATGAAAATTAAGTCAGACGTTTTATATGCTATCTTAGCATTTGTCTGGTGGGGGTTATCTCCTTTATTTTGGAAACAGTTAAGTTATCTTCCTGGAGATGAAGTCTTAGCTTATAGAATCTTTTTCACCCTCGTAATATTGTTCTCCGTTCTTTTTTTAAATCATGAAATAAAAAAAATACCCTCCATCATTAAAAACAAGAAATTGATGATAAAACTTTTTATCGCCAGTTTAATGTTAGGTGTAAACTGGTATGCATTTATCTATGCTGTAAATTCAAATCAGGTAATGCAGACTTCATTGGGTTATTTTATGAACCCTCTGATGAATGTTTTTATTGGATTTATCGTTTTTAAAGAGACATTAGGTAAGCTAGAAATAATTTCTCTTGTACTTGCCTTTATTGGACTTATTGTCCTTGCTTCACTAGGGCCAAGTATTCCTTGGCTCTCCATCACAATAGCTTGTACCTTTGCAACATACGGTGCGATTAAGAAGTCTTTAAAAATATCGCCCTTTCTGTCTCAATTTGTTGAAACCTCATTTCTCTCACTACCAGTAATTATTTATCTCTTTAATTTAGAAATGAGTGGAAATGGCCATATAACTTCCTATCCGGATAATTTGCTTATGATTGTTGGTGGATTTGTAACACTCTTTCCTTTACTCTTATTTGCTAAAGCAGCAAGTTCACTAGAGTTTAAAACGCTTGGATTTATTCAATATTTATCCCCAACTCTGCAGTTTTTACTAAGTGTATTCGTCTATAAGGAGCCATTTAAAATGGAGCAACTTGCTGCGTTTAGTCTAATATGGATCGCCTTAATTATTTATACTTCTAAAAACTTCATGACTAAAAAGCCTATTTGAATTAAAATACAGTTAATACAAATTGGAGAAAACTATGATTGCCTCAAATCCTAATATTGGTTATTTTATCCCTTTTTCACTTATGGTTGGAATCTTGTTATTTCCAATGCTTAAGGCGATGTGTAAAAGAGATGACAAAAACACTCAAAACAAGTAGTTTCTTTCCTTATGAGAGGAAATTCATTCGGTAAAATGTTTTCATTCACCTCCTTTGGTGAATCCCATGGCAAAGCTATGGGTGTTGTAATTGATGGAATGCCATCAAATATAGAAATCAATCTTGAATCATTAAATGATTTTTTAAAAAAAAGAGCTCCAGGTTTACTTGCTGGAACTACTACTCGCAAAGAAGAAGACCTACCCATTATTCTTTCTGGGATTTTTGAAAACAAAACTCTTGGGACTCCTATTGCAGTCATCATTGAAAACACCAACCAAAAAAGCCAAGACTACGACAAATTAAAAAATGAAATTAGACCAGGACACGCTGATCAAACAACACTTTATAAATACGGGATTAGAGATCACCGAGGTGGTGGCAGATCTAGTGGTAGAGAAACTGTTTCGAGAGTAATTGCTGGATATTTTGCTTCACTTATAGTGCCCGAAATAAAAATTAAAGCTGTTAATTATAAGATCGGTGAATTTGAATCAAGTGAGCCAATAAGTGAAAGTATCTTTACTAAAAATTTAGGTGCCTATAATTTTATCGATAATAGAGAAGAAGAAATTAAAGAATATCTTTTAAAACTTCAAAAGAATGGTGAAAGTTGTGCTGGCTCAGTAAAAGTACTTATTAAAAATACTCCTCAAGGATTAGGTGAACCTTGTTTCGATAAACTAAAAGCGGATCTTGCAAAAGCAATGCTTAGTATCGGAACTTGTGTAGGGTTCTCTTATGGAAAAGGTATAGCCATTTCCAATTTACTCGGATCACAAATTAACCAGCAAAATAATTTTGGTGGAATTGAAGGTGGAATTAGTAATGGAGAATTGATTGAATTAGATCTTTATTTTAAAGCTCCTTCAACTATTGGAGAGAAAGCTAAAGAAGGAAGACATGATCCTTGCATTCTTCCAAGAGTATTACCAGTTGTAGAAGCAATGGCCTATGCTGTAATTGCTGACCATTATCTCAGACAAAAAGCGTATCTATAATTATTCATCGTATTTTTTAAAAGTGCCTGACATTTTTTCTGGAGGATATTTCTTTGCATTTATTTGTATTTTTTCTTCCGCAACTTCTAGT
>CAYGTU010000144.1:0-7710 GCA_964352945.1 uncultured Bacteriovoracaceae bacterium | reverse complement strand
ACAAGAGCTGGAACACCAACCTGACGAGCAAGTAGGATATGCTCTCTAGTTTGTGGCATTGGACCATCTGCTGCTGAACATACTAGAATACCACCATCCATTTGAGCAGCACCAGTAATCATATTTTTTACGTAGTCAGCGTGACCTGGACAATCTACGTGAGCGTAGTGTCTGTTAGCTGTTTCGTATTCTACGTGAGCAGTATTAATTGTAATACCTCTAGCTTTTTCCTCTGGAGCCGAATCAATATCAGCGTAGGATTTTGCTGTACCACCAATAGCCTCAGCAAGAGTCATTGTGATAGCTGCAGTTAATGTTGTTTTACCGTGATCTACGTGACCAATTGTACCGATGTTTACGTGCGGTTTACTACGGTCAAATTTTTCCTTTGCCATATTTTCTCCTTAAGAAATAATAATGGACATAAATATATTATGTCTGTTTTGTTTTATACGTTTAATAACCTATAAGTAATTAGCACTTTAAAAAACCAATATCCAGTAATTTTTTTAAAAAATTACTAAAAAATGGAGCTTGCGATGGGATTTGAACCCATGACCTCTTCCTTACCAAGGAAGTGCTCTACCCCTGAGCCACGCGAGCTTTTATTTTAAAGTAAGAACTAGTTTATTCAAATATAAAAAATTGTCTACAAGTAATCTCAATGGCTAAAGCAATGCGTTAGCAAAAAAAAACCCCGACTTGTAATCGGGGTCTTAATATTTTTTACCTTGGTATAGTAAAATGGAGCGGGCGATGAGGCTCGAACTCACGACCCCAAGCTTGGAAGGCTTGTGCTCTACCAACTGAGCTACACCCGCTTAGATACTTCTTGTTAACATTTTTAGTGGTGGCGCGGGCTGGATTCGAACCAGCGAAGGCATACGCCGTCAGATTTACAGTCTGATCCCTTTAGCCACTCGGGAACCACGCCAGCTTAATGGAGCTGCTTATAGGAGTCGAACCTACGACCGTCGGTTTACAAAACCGATGCTCTACCAACTGAGCTAAAGCAGCCCGTTAACATTTAGTTCTAACTTTATAATTTAAATCATTAGTGAAATCAAGGTTTATTTTATAGAAAAAACACGTTCCATTGCAACAGCAGAAGCAACTGAAACATTCAAAGATTGAGTTTTACCAAATGGCGTTAAGCACAAAGTTTTTTGAACAACTCTAGAAACTGCATTAGAAAGGCCTTTGTCCTCTGAACCCAAGACTAGACAAGTTCTTTTTGATTTTGAATCAAGCTCAATATTACTGTGCTCACTCAATCCTATTACTGTAACATCTTTTTCGATTAACTTAGTTAATGTCTTACTTAAATTATTAACTACTATTATATTTACGTACTCTGTTGCACCCGAAGCAATTCTAAAAAATGAAGGAGTCATTTTAAATGAACCCTTTTGCCCAATAATAACACTGTGCACACCATAAAAAGATGCTGTTCTTAATATTGCTGCTCCATTATTTATATCGGTTACTTGATCTAAGGCAATTAATTTAACGTCATCACAGCTATCAATATAATTATATAAAAAATCAGGACCTTTTTCTTCTAAAGGGCGAACCATGGCATAGATTTGTGATGGTACCCGACTATAAAAATAATCAAATTGTTTATAATCTTCTTTTGCGTGTTCTTGAATTTTATGTGAACTCAGCATTTCAATTTTAATTTCGCGAAGTATATTTTTATTAATTTTATTAACTTTTAATAATTCATCTAAGCCGTCTTTAGTACAAACAATTTTAAATACATCATCAATTCTGTTTTTAAGAACTTCACCGATTGAATGTAAACCTACAACAATATTAACTTCTTCCATTTATAGCTCTTTTAATTTTTCTTTAATTTGTGAAACTAAGTTTTCTGTTTTTATTTTAAATTGCTCCCCAGTTTTTCTCACTTTTACTTCAAGTTCACCAGATTCATTAAAATCTCTTTCACCGAAAGTAACCCTAATTGGAAGTCCTAAAAGATCTGCATCTTTAAACTTTGGACCTGGACCACCTTTTCTATCATCAAATACAACTTCTATATTATTTTCTTTTAGCATTTTATATATCTCTTCAGCTTTTTTCATCGCTTCATCAGATTTTGCTATTGCTACTAAGTAAACATGAAAAGGTGCAATTGAAGCTGGCCAAATAATTCCATTTTCATCATGAGATTGCTCAACTGCTGCTGCCATGGTTCTAGTAACACCAATTCCATAACAACCCATAAGTGGAATAATCTTTTTTCCATTCTCATCTAATACTGTTGCATTCATTGATTTAGTATATTTATCACCTAACTGAAAAATATGTCCTACTTCAATTCCTTTTCTAAATTTAACTGGTGTTTTTTTGTCGTGAGCAAGATCACCTTCTTTAGCTAGTCTTAAGTCTGCTGTCTTAAATTTTGAGACATCACGAGAAATACAAAAACCTTTTGTATGAAACTGGTCTTTATTAGCACCCACAACATATGAATGATCTTTTGAAATTGCTTGATCAAAAATTACTGAAATTTTTTCATCAAACCCTATTGGACTCATATATCCTTTTGGTAAACCTAAAGACATAAGAGCATTATCATTAGCATGTGTTATGTGGTCTGCTTTTAAAAAGTTTTTAAGCTTAACTTCATTAACTGAATCATCGCCTAAAATCATAACCATATAATTCACAGCTTTTTTACCATATGTGGCTGTGTAGATTAATGTTTTTAAAGTTTGATAAACTGGAATGTTTAAAAATTTTGCAACGTCTTCACAAGAAGCCATTGCTTTTGTTTCAACATCTGTTAATTCTGACTTTGATGTAAAATCTAGCTCTGGTCTAAAAGTTATCGCTTTTTCAATATTAGCTGCATAATTTATTTCTTTAGCTTCAATTACAAGATCTTCACCTGAATCAGCTATAACTTGAAACTCATGAGTTTTAGCATCTCCATCGGCCATTGCTCCACCATCAGCTTCAACAGTAATAAACTCAAGTCCCATGCGACTAAAAATAGCTGAATAGGCTTTGTAAAAATCATTATAAACGCGATCAAGGCATTCTTTATCTAATGAAAAAGTATAAGCATCTTTCATTACGAATTCACGTCCTCGCATTAAACCATAGCGAGGCCTTAGTTCATCACGAAATTTTGTATTGATTTGATAAAGAGAAACTGGAAGTTCTTTATATGAACTAACTGATTTTCTAAAAATATCTGTAACTGCTTCCTCATTTGTTGGGCTAATACAAACATCTCTTCCCATACGATCTTCAAAACGAAGCATTAAGCCTTCTTGACTATCCCATCTACCAGATTCTTTCCAAAGCTCACCTGGAGTAACAATACTCATTGTAATTTCTTGAGAATCAATTTTATCTAATTCTTCTCTGATTATTTTTTCAATTTTCTGAATAGTCTTTACTGCAAAAGGTAAATAAGAATAAAGACCAGCTGCTGATTTATGAAGAAATCCAGCTCTCATTAATAGTTCATGTGAAATAATCTCAGCATCAGCTGGAGATTCTCTAAGTGTTTTCCAATAGGCACGTGACAGTTTCATAATTATTCAATTTCTTTAAAAAAGTTTCCAGAGTTTAGATCTTTGTTTTCAACATATACTTTAACAATACAACCAACTTGAGCCTCTAAGCCAATTTCAATTTTTCTAGGAGTTGTATATGTAGTATATAAATTAATATCTGATTTGAATCCGCCATTACCTCTATGACAAAATTTTTGGTCCATCGTAAAAGTAAAAAGTTGAACTCTAATATTTCCAAGGGCCATATGATCGACAAGATAAAATAATCTATCTTTGCTATACTCAGCAGAACGATTTGATTGTTCATCACTAATGGTAACATTATTGATTAATGCATATTTTCCACCAACATTTTCCAGCATGCTCATCCAAGATGCTGAAGCTGCAAAAGCAGAATTAACTAACAAAAACGAAATTAATACTAAATTTTTCATATATTCTCCATACTCTCACTAGTAAGCTCACCTTAGCACAGTGAAATATAAAGAGTCTATCGAGAAACGGAAATTGCTGCGGGTAATGCAAATGAAGGTCTTAAATCATCTTCTAGTGCCGTCGCAGAAACAATATCATAAGCTGCTGGGGTGTCTAAAAGTTTACGACATAATTTATTATGAAGCGAATGACCTGATTTAAAAGTAGTTATTTTACCAGCGATATCATGCCCCAACAGAGCAACATCACCAATAGTATCTAAAATTTTATGTCTTACAAATTCATTAGCAAATCTTAGTCCGTCTTGATTTACAATTCTGTAATCATCTAAAACGATGGCGTTATCAAGAGATCCACCTTTTACAAGACCTTTTCTTTTCAATCTATCAACATCACTAAGCATACCAAATGTTCGAGCTCTTGCTATTTTGTTAATATATTCTTCACATGAGAATTCAAATACTTCTCTTTGCTCTTTAATTTGTGGGTGAGCAAAAATAATCGTTGAATCAATAACTAACTTATGAAATGGCTCAATCTGTGCCCATTTACCCTGCTCTTCAACTCTTACAGTGTCTAAAACAACTAAAAACTTTCTCGAAGCTTGTAAATTTCTTACGCCAATTTCTTTTAATAAAAAAACAAATGATGCTGCAGATCCATCCATAATAGGAACTTCTGGTCCATCAACTTCAACTAGAGCATTGTTTATCCCAAGGCCATATAAAACTGATAGCAAGTGTTCAACTGTATGAATAGCTGATTCTCCTTCACCAATTGTTGTTGCATTCTCTGTTGCACCAACACTTTGAGCCGTAGCTTTTAATGGTTTAGCATAAGGTAGATCAACTCTGTGAAATTGAATTCCAAAGTCAGCTTCAGCCGGATGTAATTTTAAAGTAATTTTCTTTCCTGTATGAAGTCCAATTCCTGTTACTTTTACGCTGCTAGCGATTGTTCTTTGATAAAGCATTCAATTCCTAAATTAAAATTTATTAGTTTATAGTTTAACTGTATTAACCCTATGCAATAGCATTGGAGGAAATAATTTCCGATTTAAATACACGTATTTTTAACAATAAAGCAAATAGCCTAATGTGTCTATTAAATTTAGGCACTTAGTGCTTTGCGTAGATTACAAAGTTGAAAGATGCTTACAGGCCTTATCTGAAATTGTTCTTCCTCTTGGAGTTCTAAGGATCAATCCCTCTTTCAAAAGAAACGGTTCATATACTTCTTCGATGGTTTGCTTGTCTTCACCCAGTGTTGCACTTAGCGCTTCAATTCCTACTGGACCGCCGCTGTAATAATCTTGAATGACGTTGAGAATTTTTCTATCCATTGTATCTAAACCTAAATTATCAATATCTAATAAATGAAGGGCCTTATTAACCACAGCTATTGAAACTGATTCGCAGTCATCAATTAAAGAATAATCACGAACACGTCTTAAAATTCTATTAGCTATTCTTGGGGTTCCTCTGCTTCTTTTGGCGATTTCAAATTTTGCATCTTCATGAAGATCTAACTTTAATTTTAGAGCATTATTAGAAATTATTTGAGCTAGTTCTTCTGATTGATAAAAATCAAAATGAAGATTGGCCATAAATCTATCTCTTAGTGGATTAGAAAGTAATCCTGATCTCGTTGTTGCACCTATTAAAGTAAAAGGAACAATATCTATTTGCATTGTACGAGCAGAAGCTCCTTGTCCAATTAAAATATCTAAACGAAAATCTTCCATCGCTGAATAGAGAATCTCTTCAACAGAAATATGCATTCTATGAATTTCATCAATAAATAAAACATCTCTAGGTTTTAAATTTGTTAAAACTGCTGCTAAATCACCTTTTTTCTCAATGGCTGGTCCAGAGATTAAATGAAGTTCTGTTCCAAGAGATTTTGCAAGCAACATAGCTAGGGATGTTTTACCTAAACCTGGAGGGCCAGAAAGCAAAACGTGATCCATCGCTGAATTTCTTTTCATTGCTGACTTCATCATTACTTCAATATTTTCAACAACTCTTTTCTGTCCTATATATTCGCTAAAGTTTGAAGGTCTTAACTTTGCTTCATATTCTACTTCGACATTATTAATTGCAGGATGAGTTATTCTTTCCATTACATTCCTTCTCTTAAAACTTCACGAACTAGATCATCAGGTCTTATTGATTTATTTTCAGCTAAAATTTTGTTTATTGGACCAAGAACATCACTCTCTTTATAACCAAGTTCACTAAGAGCACTTAAAGCATCGTTTATAGTACTCGTATTAAAACCACTTTTTTCTGGTTTCATTGAAAAACTTGATGATTTATTTTGAAAAGCAATTTCAGGAGTAATTTTATCTTTTAAATCCAAAATTATTTGAGCAGCTGCTTTTAATCCAACTCCTGGGGCTTGTTTTAATACTTTTTTATTTTCTAATAAAATTGATTCAATTAAAGCTTCAACCCCAAGAGAACTTATAAGAGAGTAAGCTGATTTTGGGCCAACACCTTTTACACTAAGTAATAAAGAGAAAATATTTTTTTGTGCCATGTTTTCAAATCCAAATAAATCATTTGAATTTTCTCTAACTATAAAATAGGTAAATACTTTTACTTCTGAGCCTAGTCCATTAGTTGGATAAGAATATTTTACTTCATAGCCAATTCCAGAATTAGTTAAAACAACAATTTTGTTTTCATCTATATATTCAATTGTACCTTGTATTATACCTATCATCTTATACCTTTATTTAAGTCTGTGCGAAACAGAAGCTGCCAGACCTTTTGATTTACCTTTTTTAACTTTATCAATAAATTGAACATTATCTCTATTTAAGCCATGACATAAAGCTACAGCAATTGCATCACTCTCGTCATTTGATTTAAAGTTCTCAATTCCAAAAACCATTTTTATATGTTTTTGAACACTTTCTTTGTCTGCATGTCCATGGCCAACGGTTGAGCTTTTAATTAAATTTGGAGAATATTCAGAAATGTTTTTTAAATTTTTCCCACTTAGAACTGAAAGTAAAATACCTCTAGTTTGAGCAAGTTTAATCAATGCTGTAGGACTTTTTACATAAATTAATGATTCAAGAGCTACTTCATCAATAACTTTATCTGAAATTAATTTCTCGAATTTTTCACAGATATCGTGGATCCTGTCGATAAATGGAATTGATTGATCAAATTGAAGGATTCCTGATTCTAAATGTTTAAATTTACGGCCGGTAAGTTCAATAAAAGCATAACCTGTTTTAAGTGAGCCGGGGTCGATTCCTAGAATTATCAAGAGTGTCCCTTGTGTGTATTAGTTCAAAATAAATTATGACATGACTCTAACCATTAGACTAGAAAAGCCTAGTGGGTTTGTCCGCCCTTACCTTTAATATACGTGCCAACATAAAAAGCAAACATACCTAAGATAAATTGGGCTAATTCTATTTTTCCGTAATTGCCACTTTTAAGACCTGCAAATAAACAAAGTCCTACTGCGGTGAATCCAAAAAGTTGCATGCCAAGGCCTGCATAAAAACCAACATTTCTCATTTATAGTTTATATCCCTTTTGAAGATGGCAATCAATTCTAAAATTCTGATATCAAATCTTTTCAATGATTTAAGTTTATTATATTTTTGATAAAAAACCGGAGTCAAAATTGAGCAAACTACTCGTTGCGGCAGAAATAAATGAAAAATACGTGCGTGACCGCAAATGTCTAGGGGAGTCTGGATGCAATAGAGGGGGGG
>CAYGTU010000143.1:0-7833 GCA_964352945.1 uncultured Bacteriovoracaceae bacterium | reverse complement strand
GTGAAGTTATTAAAACGGAATCAATCATTAGTTAACGAAATAATGAGGCTCTCACCAGCTCCACCACCGCGACTCGACAAGTCAAAGCGAGTCTGTTATTTTTTTCATATGTCACAGGTAAATGAAGAATTCAATCCAAATATAAAAAGTGCTGTAGCACCTTCGGACCTTAGCTTTGTTAAGGCAGAAGCTAAACATATTCAGGGTGTATTTGAATTAATGTTTTTAAGAAATCCAGAGATGGATAAAGAAATTCTTCATCAAAGAATAACAAAAGAAATAACGGCAATTAGTAATGGTATAGATTATGGATTATTCGTTTCAATACTAAATGAAGAAGTTGTAGGATTTTGTCGTTTTTTTTCAAGTAAAAATACCCCATTAGAAAAAGCAAAGTTTGATCACCCAAGTGGAATGTATTGTATGGGGATAATTGTTCATCCTAATTATAGAAGAATGGGAATTGCTAGGTATTTATTTAATAAAAGATTAGAAGTTATAAAGTCCCTTGGAGTAAAAGAAATTTTTTCTATGTGTTCTTTAGATAATCAGGCTTCGATAAGAATGCATAAAAGTTTTGGTTTTGAAGAAATAGAAAGGGCCTCCGGATTTTTTGTCGTGTCTTTTGACTGTGGAGAGGGGATTCTATTCAATAAGATTATTGATTAAGATTGAACCTTTGTAGTGGTCTGCAGTCCTTTAACAAATATATTCAACAAAATGAGATAGTTATGGGGGTCTGACCAGCTCCACCACCACAACTTGTTGAGTCATGTTTTCTTTGGTATTTTTATCAAATGGAAAACTACTTCGACTGGTTTAAGTCACAAAAAAATATATTAGGTATTTTAGTTATTGGTTCATATGCTCGAGGAGAGCAAAAAGTTGACTCTGATTTAGATATAATGATTCTTTGTGATGAGTATGTGAAATATATTGAAGATCGAGATTGGCTTACAAATTTTGGTGCAATCAAAAGCTCTAAACTCGAAAACTGGGGAGCGACAAAATCTCTTAGAGTCTTTTTTGAAAATGGTGACGAAGTAGAATTTGGTTTTTCTACAAATTCTTGGGCCAATACAAATCCAATTGATAATGGCACAAAAGAAGTAATGAATGGTGGTTATAAAGTTCTTTATGACCCAAAAAGAATATTAAAAAAGTTGAGTGAGGAATTATGAGCAACATTGGAAAATATTTTGAAATCCCTGTAACAAACATTGATCGTGCTATAGATTTTTACTCTTTTGTTTTTGATTGTGAATTTTCCAAAGATATTATCCACGATTGTGAAATGGCATTTTTTCCATTTAAAGAAGGTGAGGGGATTACAGGAGCACTTGCTAAGGGCGAGGTTTACAAACCATCTATTGAGGGAAGTTTAATTTATCTATCCACTAAGAATATTGATGACGTTATGAACAAAGTCATAGACAAAGGTGGGGCTGAACTCTTCCCTAAAACAGAAGTTCCTGATCTTGGTTTCTCCGCAGAGTTTAAAGATTGCGAAGGTAATCGAATTGCATTGTTTCAAAAACACTAGTTTTTAAAGCTTTTGTAGTACTCTGTAGTCACTTTCAATTTTCAAACAATAAATTATATAAGTTAGGAGGCTACCACCACCTCCACCACATCGATTTCTAGTGATCTTTAATGATCTCAAATGACTTAGTGTGATTTATAGTTATACTTGTCTTAATAAGGATAAGTATGGACTCAATTAGAAAACAAAAAATTTACGACCTGTTGAAAGGAATTGAAACAGGTGACCCTGAATCAGTGAAAGTTGTTAATGAGGATAAATACATTCAACATAATCCACAGACTAAAGAAGGCGGGGTAGGTCTTGCTGAGTTATTTGCAGGACTCGCTAAGACAAATCCAAAGGTTGAAATTGTTCGTCTGTTTGAAGATGGTGATTATGTTTTTGGACACACTATATATAATTTCTCAAGTGAGAGAATAGGGTTTGAAGTGTTCCGCTATGAAGGAGATCAGGTCGTTGAGCATTGGGACAATATTCAATCACGTGTGGGTGACATGGTTGGTGGCTCCACAGAAATAAAAGATAGAGCATTTACTGAAGATAATAGGATTTTAGTTAAAGATTTTATAGATAAAGTCTTCATTCAAAATAATACTTTTGAGTTTGATAAATTTGTTAATATGGATAAGCTCAAAGAGCACAGTACATTTCTACCTCTAAAAGAGAAAAGTGAAAGAATGAAATACGAAAAAAATCATCGTTTACTTGCTGACGGAAATTTTGTTCTTGCTGTTAATGAGGGAGATAATGAAGGTGCCCATAGTTCATTCTATGATTTGTTTCGTATAGAGAATGGAAAGATTGTGGAGCACTGGGATACTCTTGAAAAAGTTCCACCAAAAAGTGAATGGAAAAATGATAACGGAAAGTTTTAGAGCAAAAAAACGACCTAATGTAGTTATCTGTAGTACTTTCTACTTTTGTATTAATAATTAAAACGACTTACGAAGCTTCCATCACCTCCACCATCCTACAAGATTTATAATTTCTCATTTTTATCTTGATGCATTGCTCTAGTTTTGATACTGAAACGCAAGAAATGATAGAACCCACAAGGAAAACAGATGCGAAATAAAGTGCTTTATATATTTTTACTTTTTGGAATCGTAGACCAAGCTGCAATGGCTGATGTGTTGTTATCAAAGAGAGTATTTCGAAGCGTGCCTTTTTCAAGTCAGTATTCAGAAGATGGTTCATTAATTAGAAGTGTAGATTTTAGATCGGTAAATGATCTTATTCCACAGCTTGAAAGCAAGTTTAAAAAGTTATTAGAATCTCAAAGTCTACAAGACAGAAATGAATCTCATATTACTGTAATAACTCCACCAGAGGGAAAAACAGATTTTTTCCCAGGAAGTATTGGAATCGATAAAGTTCTTCCAACAAGTAAAATGATTAATAAGTACAAAGATACTCTTCAAGGAACTACGTTTGATATTGTATGTGTAGGAATGCAAAGTAATGCTAAAGGTAACGTAGTATTTTATCTTGTTGTTGAATCAGAAGATATAATAGATATTAGAAAAGAGATTTCAAGCATTGTATCTGTAGATCCAAAAATACCGTTTAAGCCTGTTGATAATTACTATCCTCATATCACTATTGGCTTTGTTGGTGGAGATGTTCATGGTGTTTCAAAAGGCGCAGATACATGTGTCGCTGATATCACATTTTACTAACCCAAATATCTTCCCTACAAATTGTTAAACTTGTTTCGTAAGCTGTCGTAGAGAACGAATCGGTTCATTAACTAAGCTTTAAATTTATATATGGATTTATTAAAGTATTGATCACTTCGTTATCAGCTTTTAGTTTCGAAATTAATTTTAGAATTGATTGAGCGTGAACCCTTGAACCTTTTTAAACCCCAGAAACAAAAAAACAAGCTCAAAGGCTTGTAATTTCGGTAATCTGAATGCCCAAAAAGGGTTCGAAAATGGCGGGAGCGAAGGGACTCGAACCCTCGGCCTTCTGCGTGACAGGCAGACGTTATAACCAACTTAACTACGCCCCCGCGTGAGAGATAATATATGGGATATGGGGAGTTTACGTCAAGAAAAAAGTGATTTTCTGTTTCAGCCTATGATATAAATTGTTTAGGAGACAATATGGGTTATTTAAGCTCACTTGCTGATTATTTAATAATTTCTGCACCGTATCTAATCTTGGGATTAGCGGTCTCAGGCTTAATAAAAGCGTTTATAGACGCTGAAAAGCTCTCTGGCTGGCTTGGACAGGGAAAATTGCGTGATGTCTTCTTAGCTGCAGTAGTCGGCGTTCCACTTCCTCTTTGCTCATGTTCTGTAATTCCAACGGCCGTTACCTTAAGAAAAAATGGAGCATCAAATGGAGCAACCTCTGCTTTTTTAATCGCTACCCCAGAATCTGGGATTGATTCTATAGCCATGACTTATGCCATGATGGATTTACCAATGACCTTAATTCGTCCAATTGCAGCTTTTTTAAGCGCAATGCTTGCTGGTGTATTGCAAATGTTTTTTAATGATTTTGAAGTTGCTAAAGAAGATGCTGAAACAGAAAAAAAATCTTGTTGTTCTGGCACCAAGCATAAGCCAAGTATTTTTGAAAATATTAAAACTGGTATGAAATATGCTTTCGGAAAACTAATAAATGATCTTTCCCTTTGGATGACAATAGGAATTTTATTAGGGGCTTTAATTTCATATTTAGTACCTGAAAATTATTTCTTAACTCTAGGACGTGGTGAATCGACTTTAATGATTCTAGTTATTGGTATTCCGCTTTATATTTGTGCCTCGGCGACTACACCAATTGCAGCCTCTTTAATTTTAAAAGGTTTAAATCCTGGAGCAGCACTAATTTTACTTTTAGTGGGACCAGCAACGAATATTTCCAACATGGCCGTTATTCAAAAATATATTGGAAAAAAAGGTTTAATACTAAATATAATTTCAATAGTAGTTGTAGCTTTATTTTTTGGAGAGTTAACGAATTACATTTATTTTGATTTATTAAAAATTGATCCTAAGTCAGCTATGAATTTAACGAGTATTCACGAACATGATCAAGGTTATTCAATTCTTTCAATAGCGAGTGCCGGGTTTATTTCGATGCTACTGCTTAAAGGAATTTATCTCGAAGAAATAAAGCCTCGATTTTTTCAAAAGGCAGCCCATTGTCATTAAAAGTATTTATTACTGGTGGTACAAGTGGTCTTGGTTTAGCTCTCGCTCGCAAATTTCAAAGTGAGGGTCATCAAGTTGGTATTTGTGGTAGAGATCTTTCAAAAATTGAATCTGAAACATTTGAAAAAATTAAAGCAGACGTAACTTCTCTAAGTGAGATGAAAAATGCAGTTGATTTCTTTGAAGCTAAATATGGTGAAATTGATATCATGATTGCTAACGCGGGAATAGCTTATGCAAATAAATCTAAAATACCCGATTTCGAATATTCAAGAAAAATGATTGATATAAATATTTATGGTCTTTTAAATACTGTTGAAGCAGTTTTACCTCAGATGGTGAAAAGACGCTCAGGCCACTTAGTTACAGTGTCTTCAGTTGCCGGATTTAATGGTCTTCCTGGAGTTTCTTGTTATGCAGCTTCAAAGGGTTTTTCTAGGCTAATGTTTGAAACTTTTGCGATAGATTTAAAAGATTTTGGAATTAGCACATCTATTGTAATCCCAGCTTGGATGGATACACCTTTAGCTAGAGTCAATCCTCATCCAATGCCTATGCTCATTACTGCTGAAAGAGCAGCTGAAATTACATATAAAGCAATTATTAAAAAGAAGTATATAATCGCTTTTCCAAAACGAATGTATTTTATCGTAAAAGTACTTTCTTACCTACCAAGAGGGTTTTTAGCTAAGTTATTTACTCTTAAGTTCTTAAATTTTAGTAGAAAGTCATAATTTTATTTGGAAATACTAGGTTAGGAGTTACAATACTATTATGAAATTTTTAATACTAATATTTTTAAGTATATCTACTCAAAGCTTTGCAGCTGAAACTGATTGGGCAGCTGAACAGAAAAGAGTCATCGAATATAAACTCACTGTTTTTTGTAAACAATTTTTTGAGGGTGAGAAATTACTAACAGAATCAAATAGAAAGAAAATGATAGCGATAAAATTTTGTAAAGGTGATTTTGAAGCACCTCCTTGTTTAAAGACTAGGGCCGAATACAATATAGTTCGTAAAAAATATCTTGCTTCAGTTGCGTTACAGAAAGAACTTGGAGCAACATTAGATAAACATAAAACAGTGCTTCATCTAAAAGAAAATGATCCTTATTCAAGTCTGTGTGAGCCACTTCGAGCTAAAATCATGGAAGAAAATTCGAAAAATTCTGGACAAAAAAAATAATATGATCCAATCTAATTTAAAGGATTTTATTATGAAACAATTAATTTCTATTTTAATTTTACTATCATTATATTCTTGTAACTCTTCTAATCATACAAATGATAAGGCAGAGGGTATTGGACAAGCAGCAACTTTTACACAAAATCAAAAAGGTGAAAAAGAGGAAGACTGTGATACCAAAACTAAAGAAGATGTTAAAAAAGAACTAGAAGAACTTGAGCAAAAGCAAAAGAAAGGTTTAGGTTTAAATCCTCAGGGCGGTTGTACGCTCGATGAGCTTAAGTAGTCCTAAATTTTTTATTTAGGACAATATATAGTTCCTGTAAAATAACCATCATTAACCCGAATTTTTGATGTAAGTGATTTGCTCGGAGCATTATCACATTTGTAACTTACTTCTAGCCAAAAAGATGATGAAGCTTCTTTAGGCCCATCGTAAACTTCTTTTATAATACAAGGATTGGTGCCAATGCAAGAATTAGTAATATTTTCTTCAAAGTCAGTATTAATTCCTTCAATGAGGTTTTCCCCAAAACTAGCACTCATTATTTTTATCTTTTCACTTTTATCACATGTTAATTTTAATATTTCATCAGTTGCATCGGCTTTAACAAAAATTTCTTTCACATCGGTTTTAGCATCACAAGTCCAAGAAATCCTAAAACTTTTGGGAAGGTCTTTCGCTGGATCATTTATAAACTTTGGAGAAACTTTATAGTTACATTCATTTTTATTATCACAAAAAGCTGCAGCTTTTGCAGTTGCTTCTCCTGTTATATTTTCTTTAAAAATAGTTTGTGTTGAGTTTATTTTTGCATTTTTATTATACTGTGAAGGTAAGAAATAGGTTGGTCTTTCGTATGTATTATGGTCTTGAACTGACTCTTCATTTGAAGCAAAAATGCCTCCTTCATTATTAGCTATTAATGAGTCTATAGTGTTAAGACGATCTGTCATACCTGAATCTAGCCATCCAGCCTTGGCAGTATCCCAAGGGTAATATCCAAGCCAGCATTCATCACAACGAAAAAGTTGATTTTTGGGACTAACAAACCAATCGTATTTTTTAGGATCCTTATTTTGCTTTTTAACAAATTTATATTCCATTTTCATTTTTTCTTTTATCTCTGAAGTTCCAAAACTCCAAGATTCAATAGCATCATGATGGCAAATTAAATATTCAGACCAGTCAACACGGCCAGACCAGTCAGATTCAAACTGAACATAAATGGTATTTTTTTCTTCTTTTGCACCACTGCAATTATATCTATCTCTTCTAAACTGCCATTTTATATTTGGTTTGACTTTTATTTCTAAAACCGCAGTACCGTAGCCAACAGTGCCAACTGGTGTTCTAAATAAGTAGATATATGGTTTATTAAAAAGTTCTTTGCCATTAGAATTATTTTTTGCAGAGATAAGATGTTTGTGACTTTGCCAGCTATAGAGATATTCAGGAACACAGTTATCAATGAACTTACCATCTTGAGTAAATGGTAAAGGAATCCCTCCCATTTTGCTTTGATCGCAGAAATCTTCAGCAAATATTTGAGATGATACTAATATAAGTATAATAGTTAAAAGTGTTTTCATTTTTCCCTTACTAACACAATATAATTAATGTTAGCCCTTTCCTGAAAATACATAAGTAATAGTTAATTGCATTTATATAGTATTTTTAAATGCGGCACAAGCGAGCCTGTAAAAAGGTAATCATGAGACTGGCCATAATTTAGCAATAAATCTGTATAATTCTTAAGTACTTGAAATCTACAACTTAATATTGGGCCTATTTAGTCACCTATATGTAAATTTTTCGTTAAATGAAACATTTATTACTCGCCAGGTCTTAATATTTTTCCAATTTGTCATTAAACTTTATAAACTACATTGAGTTAATAACTTTAAGGAGAATATATGAAATTTTTAATA
>CAYGTU010000142.1:0-7843 GCA_964352945.1 uncultured Bacteriovoracaceae bacterium | reverse complement strand
ATATGATGGCTTTATGAAATTTAAAAAAGAATATGAAGACTTTAATTTTGTTTTGTCTCCCTGTTTTAGAAAAGAAAATGATTTCTTTGATAATCTAAATTTCAAAACAAAACAAGAGCATTTCAATCATCAAATTGATCAAATTCTAGATATCATCGTAAGAAATCCACAACTAAAAAATTATTTAACAGATGTTGATACTGTAGGATCAGAGAGAGAGCTTTATCGTAAAGGCCACTTTTTAACTTTGCAACAAGGTTTTAGAAAGCTTCAATATCAGGGTTTTTCGATTCGCTCTCACCATGGTGAAACATTTCACACTCTTCGTAAAGGTGTACAGGCGGTAGATAACTCAATGAATATCTGGCATATTAATACTCTCGAGCACGGCCTAAGTTTAGGTATTAATCCCAATTATTATTACCATTCCTTTTATCAAAGGGTTGTTAAAATAAATCAAATGGGAAAACCTATTTCACCTCGTGATAAAGAAGGCAAAGAATTAATGGATCTTGAGTGGGGAATGAATACCAATGTTCGGGATAAACTTATTCAAGGTATTGTGATTTCTCCAGAAGAGATAACTCTTTTTATTAAAGCAAAATTTCACACCGCGCGGGAAGTTGAACATTATCAACATGATGTTTTAAATAGAATGATTAACAAAGGTGTTTCACTCATAGCCCTACCTTCATCGAATAAAAAATTAACGGGGAGTTTTCAAGATTATAAAGACCACCCCTTTACCTGGTGGGAGAAAAAAGGTGTTAAACTCGGAATAGGGACTGATAATTATATCACTCTTAATACCAATTATTTACAAGAACTCTTGATTATATTATTTTCAGATGCAACTAATTTAAAAATAACAAAACTTTTGATGGTTGCCTCTGGTGAAACAAGACGACCATATATCTCACAACTGCTTTGGAAAATGAAAAAGAAAAACAAAAAAGCAATTTAACTATAAAGAGAAAGTACTAGTTTTCTGGGACCTGCTTTATTTCTAAACTCACAGAGATAAATTCCTTGCCAAGTTCCCAGCATTAACTCTCCCTTATAAATCGGAATTGTCACTGAGGAGCCAACCAAAGTGGATTTAATATGAGCTGGCATATCATCATCCCCTTCTACCGTATGCTCATAGAAAGGTTCACGCTCTTTGACGATATGATTAAACGATTTTTCAAAATCACTTAAAACAGTGGCATCACAATTTTCATTTATCGTAAGTCCTGCTGAAGTATGTTTAATGAAAATATTAAGCATTCCATTTTCTGGAAGTTTTAAATCTCTTAAAATTTCACCTGTGATTAAATGAAAGCCTCTGGGCTTAGCTTCTAGATTTTTCTCTAAATGAATAATCATAAACTAAATACCGTATTTTTCTAAATCAGAACGAGTAACGGCTTTTTTCTCATCATCAATTTCGACAACGTATAATAAGCCTTTTATATTTTCTTCATTGGAAAAATTTAAATCTAAATTTGAAGCTCGCATTAGAGCATCAAGCATAATTCTTTGATCATCATAAGTTGCTTCAGGATAATTTCCCTCTCTCACAGTTATGCAGCCGCTTGAAGTCATATGAGGATAATAAGGTAATTCAGGTTCATCATTGATTCTACCGGTTCCATGAATCCTTAGATATTGTCTATTCACTTCCCTTGAAATAATTGCTTCATGCCACCAAGTTGAAAATTTCGCTTCCCCTGGAAGAGCTTCCATTTCTAATTCGTTTTCTTCAGTTTTAGTTAAAAAATTTAAAATGACTCTTCTATTTTTACCAAAAGCAACGGGGCGGTCAGCGAATGGCATAACAGAATCCATTTTATGAATTCCTTGAGGTGTATAACCATTTGTTGTATGAAACTTTAAATCCCCTCTTCCATGTGCTAAAGCAGGTAAACTCCAGATATCATCACCATTTTTTAAAAATTCCCCATCATCTCTTTTCATAATAAATAAGCAAGGATAATCCCTTGAGTGCCTACAAATTAAAAATAACCTTGGACTATTATTATAATCTTTTAATTCATTTGATGTGAGAGTTGGTGTTTCTTTTACCAAACTACTAATCTCTTCAATAGATTTGGGAGTAAACATATTTATGATCATAAAGTAATGATACTCTTCAAAGAAATTCTCTTGAGCTAGTTTGTATAAAGTTTGATAAGAATTTTTTAAATCATCCTTGTAGGCCCAAAGAATATATAACCCTGCTACTTCAATACTATTATCTTGAATACTCTCCATAATTTGATCGTAGTATTTTTTCGCACTTATAAAATCACCCTTATAGTGGGATAAAATAAAAAGTTTTGCTATATTTCGATCCGAATTAATTAATACATTAAAAAGAGCGCTCTCTATATCAAGATTGAGATTTTCAACCATGTTTAAATCCCAAAGAGCATCAACATACACGTCACTATTAATTAATGAAAAAGATTCATTTTCGAAACTACCAGTTTTGATTTTTTCGATATATGAATTATAGAGTGATTCTGTTTCAACTGTTGCATAAGCTGAGAAGACAATTAAATATAATCCTAGTCCCAAAGACCAAATATTTTTCACAAGTTACTCCTTTAACGACTATTAGCGTAAGATAAATAGACTCATTCTTCAATAAATGACTGCCAACATTTACTTACAATTGTATAAGAATTTTAGTCACTTAGACGACAATCAAGGGGCTCAGCCAAGAATTATCACTCTAGTTCTATGAAAATATTACAAAAAGCCTTTAGACCTTGGGAGAAAATCCTTAACCTATGATAGATATTAAAAAACTTAAAAGAGGCTTATATGATATTTAAAAAATTCACCATTATGGATAGCAAAGAATCTCACATTATAGATGATGGAGAGATCACCATATTATTTAACTTAAATCATATCGTTTCTATTAAACCAATTAAGATTAACCGACCAGATAGAGTAATAAATGGTTACTGGATTAGAACTACTAACGGTAAAAAATATAAAGCGACTGCAATTCCAAGTGAGCTCGAAGAAATGATTGGTGAAATCAAAAATCCAATTTTTATGAACGACGAAATTGGCGTGGAAAATCAACTTCAATAGACATATAAACGCCCCTATATGGTGCGCTGCTGTGACTAAAAAAAAATAATCTTACACTGAATTACCCTAATTTAAATTAACCTACGGATAATACGTAGGAAATCAATCTTTTTCGTTTATTTTGCCCTATTCCTACGAATTCACATCAGTATAAATGTCTTTAACTTTACCTCTTCTTTGATAACATTTATCTAAGATTCATCTGTAGAAATATCATGGATGATTAGAAGATATAAGGAAGTATCGACTACGAGAATCATATTTAAAGAGGGCCAGTTCGGGATGTCTGGCCCTTTTTTTTTACCTAATATTCATTAAATAAAAACCAATACTAAAAAATAAAAAAGATACTACAAGATATTTTGAAGGAAGTTTCTTTTCTAAAAAACATTCAAAGGCAGAAGCAAAAATTGTACTGGTAATCGCGATAGCTGAAATACTAGCGAGATGTCCGATCTTTACTGCCATTAAATAAAAATACAAAGATGCAAAGGTTCCAAAAAATGCACCTAAGGTGACATAAAATTTTGATCTAGAACTAAATGATTTAAAGATTGATAAAAAATTAATTGGAACAAAGCGACTATAAATTATAAAAAAGATTACTGCACCAAGAGCTCTATAGGCATTTGCTTCAGAAGTTCCAACCTCAGAATTATTAAAGGCAAAGCGAGATAATATAATTCCACAACTATCAAGAAGCATACCAATCAGAGCAAAAACAATTCCTTGAAAATCATATTTCCCTGTCGCTATTCTTTTCTCAAAAGAGAAAATATAAATACAAATAAAAAATAAAATAATAGCACTAAATTTAATCAAATCAATTGATTGATCAAAGAAGAAAAAAGACATTGTTCCAAGAATCAAAGGTTGAAATCCAAATAGAACCATCGTTCTTCCAGGTCCCATCTCTTGAAACGCTTTTAAAAGAAAAATATCTCCAATACCAAGTCCAATACCTCCGGAGACAAAGAGTAATAATAAAGTGTTTAGGGTGATTGAATGAAAACCGCTAACTCCGGAAACAATAAAAAAGAGGATACACGCTACCAATGCTTTGTAAGCGTTCATCCAAGCTGAAGTCGTTTTTTTTGTATAGTGAGTAAAAAACTGAGTCCCAATAGCGAATAAAACATTAGCAGCGACTGCAAGTAAGATATAGTCTTTCATTATTTGATCTTTAAATGTTTAAGGGACTTTGAAACCGCTTCCATAATAGAAATCTTATTATTTTTTAAATCATTTTCAATTGCATTGATATTCTTATTATTTTTAATTAAATTTTCAATAACTTCATAAGTAATATTCTCTTTAAACCAAGAGAGCTTTTGCTTCTCTCTTTTATCATTTATTTTCTTTGTATCACTTACAAAATCTATAACCGCTTGATACAGCTCAGGAATACCAGTTTCATTTAAAGCCGAACTTAAAAATACTTTTGGTATAGTCTCTTCTGTGCCTCTTAAAATCATTAAAGCATTCGATAATTCATTTTGAGCAATTTTAGACTTGATTAAATTATCACCATCGGCTTTATTAATTGAAACTAAGTCTACTAATTCTAAAATTCCTCTCTTTATCCCCTGTAATTCATCTCCAGCACCTGACTGAAGTAATAAAAGAAAAACATCACACATTTTAGAAACAGCCGTTTCTGATTGTCCTACTCCTACAGTTTCTAGAATAATAAAATCAAAACCAGCTGCCTCACAAAGAAGCATTGACTCTCTTGTTTTATTAGTGAGTCCACCTAGGGCGCCTCCACTTGGAGAAGGTCTCACATATGAGTTTTCAGATGTAGAAAGAGTGTTCATTCTAGTCTTATCACCAAGGATACTTCCACCTGAAACTGTACTTGAAGGATCAACTGCTAAAACAGCCACTTTTTTTCCTTGGGATAAAGCAAATTTTCCAATGGCCTCGATAAAAGTCGATTTACCAACTCCTGGTGTTCCACTTATACCTAATCGAATTGCCTTACCAGTCATAGGTAATATTTTAGAAATTAAAGCAAAAGAAATTTCTTTGTGTTCAGGTTTTGTACTTTCACAATAAGTAATAGCACGAGAAAGAAGAGTACGATCTCCTTTTTGAATTCCTGAATATAGTTCATCAATTTTATTTTGCATTTATTTTTTTAATTACTTCTTGAGCTGCCTCAGAAATAACTGTTCCAGGCCCAAAAACTGCAGCTACTCCCATTTGGGTTAACTTATCATAATCATCAGGAGGAATGACTCCACCTAATACTATTAGTATATCTTCTCTTCCTAATTTCTTTAATTCACTTTGAAGTGCTGGAACTAAAGTTAAATGACCTGCGGCCAGTGAACTTACACCAATCACATGGACGTCATTATCAACAGCTTGCCTAGCAGTTTCCTTCGGAGTTTGAAACAAAGGACCAACATCAACATCAAAACCTAGATCAGCAAATGCAGTCGCAATTACTTTTTGGCCTCTATCATGACCGTCCTGTCCCATTTTTGCGACTAGGATTCTTGGTCTTCTCCCATGTTCAGTGGAAAATTCATTTATGGTCTTTTCAATATCTTTCACTATTTTACTCCCCCCACTAAACTCTTTACTATAAACACCTGAAACAAGTTTTATACTGGCTTGATGTCTACCATATGCTTTTTCTAGTGCCATACTCATTTCGCCTACAGTCGCCTTAGCTTTAGCGCACTCAATAGCAATTTCTAAAAGATTTTGCTCTGGATTAGAAGTAGCAAGAGTTAGCTTTTCTAATAGTTGATTGACAGTTGCTTCTGATCTATTTTCTTTAAGCTCTTTAAGCCTTTGCAGCTGAGTTTCTCTAACTGTGGTGTTATCTACTCTCAGTACAGTAATTTCTTCTTTTTCTGAAGGTTTAAACTTATTAACTCCAATCACAACTTGGTGTCCTGAATCGATGCGCGCCTGTACCTTAGCTGCAGATTCTTCTATTTTCAATTTAGGTAGGCCCGTTTCAATCGCCTTTATCATCCCGCCCATACTTTCAATTTCTTCTATATGTTCCCATGCCTTTTCTGCTAACTGCTGAGTTAATTTTTCGATAAAATAACTTCCGCCCCAAGGATCAATGACCGAACAAGTATCAGATTCATTTTGTAAAAATAATTGAGTATTTCTAGCAATTCTAGCAGAAAATTTTGTAGGAAGTGCAAGAGCTTCATCCAATGAATTAGTATGTAAAGATTGAGTAAGTCCATGAACTGATGCAGTAGCTTCAATACAAGTTCTCATTATATTATTGTACACATCTTGAGCAGTAAGTGACCATCCTGATGTTTGACAGTGAGTTCTTAAAGATAAGGATTTTGGATTTTTTGGCTTAAAATCTTGAATCATACTGGCCCAAATTAATCTAGCCGCCCTTAATTTAGCTACTTCCATATAATAATTCATGCCCGTAGCAAAAAAGAAGGATAGTCTAGGCGCTAGTTCATCAATACTTAAACCTGCTTTAATTCCTGTTCTAACATACTCTAGTCCATTGGCCAGAGTGTAGGCTAATTCTAAATCAGCACTCGCACCCGCCTCTTGTAAATGATAACCAGAAATTGATATCGAATTAAATTTTGGCATATGTTTAGAAGTAAATTTAAAAATGTCTGAAATAATTCTCATTGATTCATTAGGTGGATAAATATAAGTATTTCTCACCATAAATTCTTTTAAAATATCATTTTGAATTGTACCTGTAAGTTCTTCTAATTTAGCACCTTGCTCTTGAGCAGCTACAATATAAAGGGCCATTATAGGTAAAACTGCTCCGTTCATCGTCATGGAAACACTTGTTGTTTTTAAGGGAATCGAATCAAATAAAATTTTCATATCATTGATTGAATCAATTGCTACTCCGGCCATGCCAACATCACCAATAACTCTTGGATGATCTGAGTCATATCCTCTGTGAGTAGCTAAATCAAAAGCAACACTCAGTCCTTTTTGTCCTTTAGCTAAATTATCTTTATAAAATTTATTTGATTCTTCTGCTGTTGAAAAACCCGCATATTGTCTAATAGTCCAAGGACGTGAAATATACATTGTCGAGTAAGGACCTCGAACATACGGAGCTAAACCTGGATATGAATCTAGATGATTAACTTTTTTTAAATCTTCTTTAACATAAAGTGCTTTATAATAAATATCTTCAGGCATCTTCTGAGAAAATGTTTTCCACTCACTACCCGTTTCTTTTAAAACTTCTTTTTGCCAATCTTTCTTTGTTTGACCAGATGGAAATTTCTTATCAAATTGTATCTCATCGAACTTAGGAAAATCTTTCATTTTAGGAATCTCTTTCATTTTTTGACTCCTAAAGTTTTCAGAACTGATTTTAAGACTTCGATCACATCTTGATTCAAATGAATATTATGATCAATACTTTCATGCTTAAACTTACCCGCTAAAATTAATTGTTTGGTCTTAATTTTACTAAAGTTAATATGTGAAAAAATTAATTCATAATCAGCGTCAAGTGCAATTAAAACAGCTACATCTTCATTGATCTCATTTAATTCATTAATTGAAGGTATCTCGATAAATTCACAAATTAAACCAGCTACTTCAAAGTAATTTTGAACAAATGAAATCCGAGCAGATAGTTTTGACCTACTTCCAAAAACTAATAGTTTTATTTTTAACTCATTTTCATTCTTTTCAACTGCAAGTCGTAAATTTTCAAAAATTTCAGCATCTCTAAATTCTTTTATCGGTTCAATATCATCAGTCTCTTGGTGAC
>CAYGTU010000141.1:1702-7865 GCA_964352945.1 uncultured Bacteriovoracaceae bacterium | reverse complement strand
CCTCTAGATATTAGCAAAAAAATCATTTCCTTTATCATCTACAATTATAAAAGCAGGAAAATCTTTAACTTTTATTTCCCAAATTGCTTCCATTCCTAATTCTTCAAATTCTTTTACTTTAACTTCTGTGATGCAATTTTTTCCTAAATTTGCTGCTGGTCCACCAATAGAGCCTAGATAAAAACCACCAAATTCTTTACAAGAATCTGTTACCTGTTTTGATCTATTACCTTTTGCAAGCATAATTAAAGAAGCGCCCTCTTTTTGAAACAAGGGAACATAACTATCCATTCTCTGAGCAGTAGTTGGACCAAATGAACCAGATGCATATCCTTTTGGTGTTTTAGCTGGACCTGCATAATAAATAATATGGTCTTTAAAATATTGAGGTATCCCTTTTCCTGAATCAAGGCAATCTTTAATTTTTGCATGAGCAATATCTCTAGCAACAATTATTGTACCAGTGAGCATTACTCTTGTTTTAATGGGATATTTTGAAAGTTCAGCTCTTAACTTATCCATTCCCATATCTAAATTAAGACTTATAACTTCACCATTTTTGACTCCAGAATCTACTGGCAAAAATTGTGCAGGATTCGTTTCTAACTTTTCTAAGAAAACACCATCTTTAGTTATTTTACCTTTTATATTTCTATCTGCACTACAACTAACTCCCATTCCAACTGGGCATGAAGCTCCATGCCTAGGTAGTCTAATTACTTTAACATCATGACAGAAATACTTCCCACCAAACTGTGCACCTATTCCAGATCTCTGACTCATTTTAAAAATTATTTCTTCTAACTCTAAATCTCTAAATGCTCTACCACCCTCAGAGCCACTAGTTGGAAGCCCGTCAAGATATCCTGTTGAAGCTAACTTAACCATTTTAAGATTATCTTCTGCGCTAGTGCCACCTACTACAAGTACCATATGATAAGGAGGACAAGCCGCTGTTCCTAGAGTTTTCATTTTTTCATCCACGAATGTATGGAGGGAATGAGGATTTAGCAGAGTTTTCGTCTGTTGAAATAAATAAGTTTTATTAGCGGACCCTCCGCCTTTAGCAACCATGAGAAAATGATATTCATTACCCTTAGTTGAATAGATATCTATTTGAGCTGGTAGATTTGTTTTAGTATTAACTTCTTTATACATATCCAGCGGTGCTACTTGAGAAAATCTAAAATTATTTTCCTGATAGGAATTATAAACACCTTTTGAAATCCATTCATGATCATCACCTTCAACCCAAACGTTCTCACCTTTCTTACCCATGATGATTGCTGTTCCAGTATCCTGGCAACTTGGAAAAATTCCTTCGGCTGCAATAATGGAATTCTCAATTAAGTTAGTAGCTACATACCTATCATTATCTGATGCTTCTGAATCTTTTAGAATTAAAGCTAGTTGTTTTAGATGACTCGTTCTTAAGTAATGGCCTATATCATGAAAGGCTACATTCGTTATTTTTTCAAGAGCATTAGGATCAACAAATAAAACTTCTTTTCCTGAAATTTTTTCAGTTCTAACAAAATCTTTCGTTAATAATTTATACTCTGTTTTGTCTTCACTTAGTTGAATTGGCTTTTCGTAATTAAAACCCGACATATATGCTCCTATTGATTAAAATTAGTTAATTCTACCAAAGAATTGACAAAGAAAACATTAGCACTGCGCCACAATTAATCATTGTTAATATAAGAAAATAAATCTTCTAGACCCAAGGGCTTTTCAAATATTCTCATAATTTGAAATTTTTCGCTATCTTGAGGCGTTAAATTTAAATCTAAATTTCCTGAGTAAAATAATACTTTCGGGATTTTGATATTAGATTGATAAAGGGTATTGAGGAATTGAAGGCCATTCATTTTTGGCATAAAAAAATCAATTATTAAGTAATCAATTTGATTATCTTTAATATAATCTTGAGCTAAATCTAGATCTGTAAAACACTTCACTTCATGATTCATTTCTTCAAGATTAAATCTCATTATATTAATTAAATCTGGCTCGTCATCAATAACAACTATTTTCATTAATATCTTGCCTTCTGTGTAAGAGAATCTAAAAACTGCTTAATATAATCTACTTCATTATTGTTTAACTTAATACCTAACTGGATATTGGCCATTGTACTAATCGTTGATTCCAGATTAGCTGATTTTCCATCATGAAAATAAGGCGCAGTTTTAGTTATATTTCTGAGACTTGGAACTCTAAAATAATACTTATCTTTTTCATTTTTAGTAAGGGAATATAAGCCTGTATCTTCTGACTTATAAGGGGATTTAACTCCCATCTTTTCCATTTTAGTACCACCAAAATTTCTACCATCATGGCAATTGATACAACCTTTCTCTATAAATATCTTGAATCCCCTTTTTTCAGTTTTTGTAAGAGCAGAATTATCCCCTGATAAAAAATCGTCCATTCTAGCTGGACGCACTAAACTTTGAACAAAATATGAAAGTGCATCGACTAAATTTTTAAAACTATAGGGATTTTTAGTCTTACTGTAAGCTAATTGAAAATAAGGGAAATATTTTTTCTTATCAATTGATTTCATTAACTCTTCTTCTGATGATAACCTATGATAAATAGGAGATAACAACTTCATCGTTATAATTGAATTCAAATTTTTATAATCGGCTAACCATCCGTATTTAAAATTCAAACTTGCATTATAAAGAGATATTGTATTTCTTTTTTCTGGTAAATCTTTTGAATCCACTTTCTCAAATGGGTTACTTATTCCATCCATAGCAAAATTCTTAATATTATGACAACTGTTACAAGTATAAAAACTATCTTTTGAGAGTTTTTTATCTATAAAAAGATAACGGCCAAGTGCTAATTTATTTTTATCAAAAAGTTTTTTAGATTCAATTGGTTTTACATATTTAAGCGCAAGCTCCCTTAATTGATCGGGATCTATTTTTTGAGCAAAGCAGAGAATGGGTAGAAAAAATAAAATTATCTTAATCATCACTTAATCTTTTTAAATATTCTAATACTTTAACACAGATATTGGATTGCATAACTTTATTAATTGACTCAAAACCAGGGCAATCATTTGCCTCAATTAAATAATAGTTTCCCCTACAGAGAATAAAATCAAGTGCAACAAACTTAGTATTTAGTGCCATAGAGACTTTGAGGGCTAATTTAATAAGAGTTTCATCGATTGTTATTGGAAATGCCACACCACCACAATTTATATTTGATCTAAAGTCATTTGAATTATGTCTTGCTAAACTAGCAATTACTCTACCATCGAGTACCACTACTCTTATATCTGAATTATTACACTCAAGATATTCCTGTATCAAAATACAAGTATTACTTTCAATTGAATTTATAATCCGTTCACGGTCTTTAATGATATGTAATTTTTCTACACCATAGCCTTTCATTCCATCGAGTGGCTTTATCACGACAGTTGATTGGAACTCACCAATGGCATCATTTAACTGAGACTCATCAAAAACAAAATGTGTTCTAGGTTGTGGGATATTTGACTTAGATAGAATTTCATAAGTGAGCATTTTATTTTTACAATTTTTGATCGAATCCACAGAATTTAAAAATAACTTAGTATCTCTAATTAAAATATTATAGATGGATAAGCCAAAATCACTATCTAGAACACCTATTCGGGAAATTATAAAATCTGCTTTTACTAGTTGGTTATGATAATAAACTTTGTCTTCTTGTAACGTACAATCAAGAAAAGAGATCACTTGCAAATTAAGAGATAATGACTCTGCAGCCTGTAAAAAAGCATTATTTGAATAGAGATCTAAATTACGAGTGAGTAAAATACCATTCATAGAGTCAATATATTTGAAACTATGGTGAATTGGATGCTTTTTTTTTATAAATTAAATGGTAAAACGCAGCAATTATGACCCCGATAAAGAAAATAAAGCTTCCTGGAGCAAACTTTCCTATGGGATTACTAAAACTAGGAATACCAAAAGCAATAATATCCATAATGATAATGGCCACTAATAGTATTCTATCTTTATAAAGTATTAATTTTTCCATACTAAATTCTTATATGGTTAACGGCTTAAGACAAGTGAAAATATTGATAATGGTCAGGTTTTTAGCTAAAACTGATCATTATCACTCCTAAATAAGTCTGGGATAATGTATAAGTAATTAACAAAGGAGCTTATATGGCCAAAAAAATACTGATTGGAATTTCAATGGATAACAAAATGCAAGAAACGATTCAAAATACTCTTAAAGATTTTCGTTTTAATAAAGATGATACGATTGAGTTTCTCCATGTATTTGAGGAAGAAAATTATGTCTACATGGTTCCGCCAATTATTTACCCTGCTTCAGAACAAAAAGCAGCTATCAAAGATACTGTTTTAAATATTATGAAATCAATTTGGGAAAATGCTGGAGATAAAAATCTTAAAAATATTAAATATGAATGTCTTTTTGATGAAAACCCTCGGGAGAGATTTTGTAATTATCTAAAGGAAAATAAAGCAGATTTATGCTTGATCGCTACACGTGGCAAGCATGGAATTGAAGGACTCTTTACAAGTTCATTTGCTGATTATTTAAATAAATTTTCACCATGTGATATTTGGGTTGCTAGGCCTAAGTAAAATTAGCCCGCTTTTCTCTCTTTAACTTTTAGAGGTAAAGTAATTTTAAAACCTGTGTGCCCATTATACTCGAGGTACTCAAGAGATCCCTCATGCCCTTCTATTAGCCCTAAACTAATAGAAAGGCCTAAACCTGTGCCCTTACCTGTGTCTTTAGTTGTATAGAAAGGTTGAAATATTTTATCTCTAACATGAGAGGGGATTCCAGAACCAGAATCAACGTAATGAATAATCAAATAATCATTTGATTGTGAAGTAAACATTTTTATCCATCTATCTCCTGGTAATTCAGAAATAGCATCATAGGAGTTTTGTAATAAATTCAAAACTACTTGGGAAAATTGGATTCTTCTAGCTGCAAATTCCACGTCTTTTCCTAAAATTTCAAAATTTATGGATTTTGAATTTAACTTTTCATTACAAAGTGCAAGAGTTTCATCAACAACCGCTTTTAATGAAATCAATTCAAAATCATCTTCACTCCCATCTCTAGAAAATTCTCTTAGACCTTTTACAATTTTTGACATTCTCCAGGAAGTTTCATCAATCGTTTTAACAATTTTAAAAATCTTTTCCATGTCTAAAGTTGGTTTTTTAAGCTGAGTCTCTAGTCTACTTATATTTCCTATCACAATAAATAGAGGGTTATTAATCTCATGGGCAATACCTCCACCCATCTCACCAAGAGCTGCTAGTCTCGATTTCTCAAGTGCAACTAATCTTTCCTTCTCTAGCTCTCTCTCTAGGTTTTCATTTTTAAAAATTGGTGCAAGTGCATTTGAAATATTTCTTAAAAAGCGTAGTTCTTGATTTTTTTTCTTATGATCTGCAAATAATAATAGCATTAAACATCCAACGACTTCACCATTTGAAATAATTGGAATGCTATATTTTCCGTGTTCTTTAATTCCTGCATAAACAAAATCATTATCAAAATCTATTTTATGAGAGTGAACAATTTCTTTTTCAATTACACATTGACCCATTTGATACTTGCCAACAGGAATTTTTCGACAGCCAATAAGAACTTCATTATCTAGCTTTTTCTCAACGCATAATTCAAGAAAGTTATTATCAACTCGATAAATCCCGCCTCTACCATCATCTCTTAACCATGGGATAGAAATAATTATATCTAAAACTTCTTCAAGTTTTCGATTAAATGTTAGGTTTTGACTTGCAACTTCAAGCAAACTTTTAATAACTTCTTCTTCAGATAATTGATCCTCTAAACTTCTTTGTTGTTCATAATCAACAGTTTTATCTCGTATGGTCATAAAGGCATTTTCAAAATCAAAACGAGTTAAGGTAGCTTCGTAGTGACTATCTTCACTACCAAATGCCAATGAAAATTGAACCTTTTCTAATTTTTTACCATTAATTACAGAATAAATAGCGTTATAAAAACTTTCTGCATAGCCATCTGGTAATAAACTAAAAATATTAACACCTAAAAACTCCTGTAAAATATTAAATGAATCATTTCCGGTACCATTATGCGTTTCTTTAACGTTCCCCTGGTGGGTCGCCCG
>CAYGTU010000141.1:0-1692 GCA_964352945.1 uncultured Bacteriovoracaceae bacterium | reverse complement strand
TCATAATTTCCGGTTCTCTTATGACTTTCAATTACTTTTCCCTGTTGGTTAACAATAAAAGTTAAATCAGGGAACGATTTTATAATATTATCAGTTTGTTCTTTTTTGGCTAAAATTTCTTTTTTTAGTTTTGTTTGAACAAGTAAAAAATATGTCAAAAAAGAAATTAAACTTATAATTATTAATCCGACTGGAAGAAATATTTTAACAATATACAATCTTAGGGAATCAATAATTTCAGTTGTAGGATAAATGACAATTTTCCAGCTGAGTCCACCTTTAGAATAATCAAATTGTTTTGCATATGAACTATTGCCATCATATGAAAATTTATTTCTAAAAATTAACTCATTATGTTCATATACTTTTACTGAGTAAGATGTGTTTAAAAAAGATTTAATCAAAGCAGATATCTTAACATGGGCAATAAGATAGCCTGTAATCTGCCCTTTAACTGTGAAAGTGGGATGAACAATTAATAAATAGTCATCCGAGCTTGAGCTTGATGCCATCACACCATAGCCTTTATTCGAAGCGATTTGTTTAGTATGGTTGTGAATATCTAATTCTTCATTTGTTAACTTGGGAATTGATCTATGCTGGATTCCCTTTGTATCAATCCATTCAATTTCCTTTAATTCTTTATATTCAGTAATATAAGTATTAACATCTCGGTCCCAGTATTCTTCATTTTGGTCAGGCAAAGTACGTTTTGCTAGACGCCCAATTTCTTGAAAAAGCGTATCGGTTTTATCTTCAAAAAGTCGAAATACTCTCTGTTTTTCAGATTCGACAATTTGTGTTATTCTAGTTTCCTCAAAGTTTACGATGAGTTTATTGGAATGCCATAGCAGCGCTAAGAGAGATATCGTAAAAATTAATGTGAATCCGGCTGCCCTATTCATTAAGTCCTTTTCTGTAATTCTTTATCGTCATTAAGTAGGTGATTATTTAAATAATTATGGGTTTATTACCTTGCGCACCGAGTGAAACAGTCAAGAATTTCTGTCTAAGCAAAGTTCACACTTTAAAAATTAATTTTTAAGTCCATTTTTTTTAATCCGATCAATGCAGTGAATCTTAAAATGTTTTCAAAGGTTTATAGACTAACTATTTTAGTATGTTGTATAATCCCTAGTACATTTTAACTATAAATTTCTAAAATATATCGTAGGAGAACTCAATGGCTAACAAAGATCAAAAACACAGTAAAAACATTGCAGGTGCATGGTATTGTACTGACCCAGATGATGATGGCGGAGAAGGATGTATTGCTTGTAACGTTTGTTACTCTGGTGCACCAGACTTTTTCGCAGAAGATGATGATGGAAATGCATTTGTAATTAAGCAACCATCAACACCTGAAGAAATTGAATTATGCCAGGAACAATTAGATGCTTGTCCAGTGGCTTCAATAGGAAATAACGGTTAGTAAAAAAATAAATTTAAAAGGTAATAAAATGGAAAAAATCGATCACGTCGTCATTAGATTCTCGGGAGACTCTGGTGATGGTATGCAATTAACTGGAAATCAATTTACAAATACTTCAGCATTAATGGGTAACGACACAGCTACCTTTCCCGATTTCCCTGCTGAAATTCGAGCTCCTCAAGGAACTGTTGCCGGTGTTTCTGGATTCCAAGTTCAATTTGGTTCAGTAGATATTAACACTCCAGGTGACTCCCCAGATA
>CAYGTU010000140.1:0-7917 GCA_964352945.1 uncultured Bacteriovoracaceae bacterium | reverse complement strand
ATTTAGATCTATTTTCAAGCGTAATTCTTATTTCTTCCATCTCTATCAATGCCTCCTCAAGCCTTGGATTTAAATCCAGAATTTTTTTATACTCTTCATATGAAGACTTCAAATCCTGTGCTTCTTTTAAAGATCTCGCTCTACCTAACATGGGATTTAATTGATTTTTTAAATTTTCACGAGCGATTTTTAAATTCTCACTCGCTAAAGCAATTAAGTCTTCATCAATACCCTTTATCGAAATATATTTCTCATAATGAGTTATTGCTGGATACCATTCTTGTTTAGAAAAAGCTAAATCACCTGGCTTCTTCTGATCAACCATTTTTGATCTTTCAGCTTTCTTTAAATCAAGTGCTTCTCGCTTAAGACGTTCCTCTGTTTCATAAGCATCTATTTCAAGTTTTAATTGAGGAACTTCAATATTTTCTGGATCTAGTTTTAAAATTTCTGCAATAATAGCTTTAGCACTCGCCATTTCTTTATTTTTAACTTCTTCTTTAGCGCGAGTAAGTCTAATTCTTATTTTTGCATCTCTTTCTTTTCTTTCTTGCTCTTCTCTTTGTCTTCTTCTTTCCTCTTCGAGACGAGCAAGTGCTGTTTTAATTTGAGACTTAACTAGCTGAGTTTCTTTAAAACTTGGATCTATACTTGAAACTTTTTCTATTTCTAATTCTGCCTCGCTGTAAGCACCATCCATAAAATACTGACGTGCTAGAGTATAACTAGCCTGCATTTCCGTTAATTGATCTTCTGAATATTTTTTTTTATTTTGTTTATTTTCATCACCTGGTTTTACAACTTCAACTACAGGCTTTTTACTATCTTTCTTTTCGACTGGTTTTTCTTCATCTTCCATTAATGCAAAAACTAAAAGTAAACCAACCACACCATAAATTAATTTTTTTCTTTTTTGTGGATTTTTAAAGATTGATTTTTCTTCAGCTAATCCTTCTACTGCATAATTTTCATCTTCGCCTTCTTGTAAATCATCAAAGTCTACTTCTTCTTCAATGATTTCCTCGACAGTAATTTCTTGGCCATCTTCAATAGGCATTAAATAATCTTGTTCTGCATCTATTAAATCTGAAACAATCGCAACTTCAAATTTGGTTGAGCCAATAGTAAAGACATCACCATTTGTTAACTCTTGTTGATTTATTCTAGAGCCATTTAAAATCGTTCCATTACTTGAACCTAAATCAATTAACGTTACACTAATTAATGTCTTTTTAATCTTTGCATGTTCTGTTGAAACTTCTGGATCATTAAGAAAAATATCACATTTCTCTGCATCTCTACCAATTAAGACTTCATTTTCATCAATGGTAAATCTATCATACTGGGCGTGCTCACCACTAATAATTAATTCATAATTAGCGAATCCTGATAGAACCCTTGTACTTTCTGATCCAGTACTTCCTTCGTCAGTAAATCCACCGCCCATATCATCAGACATTTCATCGTCGCCAAAACCTTCATTATCACCAAATCCACCTTGTGAGTCTTCTGAATCCATATTTTCTTCTGGGGCTGCATCTTCATCTTCAAAAGATGACATTGGACTTTCATCTACAGAATCATCTTCATCATCAAACATCGAATCATTACTTTGAGAATCTATCTCATCATCTTGAATATTTTCTTCAATTGAAGCTACTTCATTTTCTATTGGATTTTCATCGATAATATCTGTTTTAGTTTGAAGAGTTTTATCTGAAGATGGTGCTGACTCAGGAGCAAGTGGGTCATTCATCTGCTGTGTATGATCTTCAAAATTAATATCTGAAACATTTAATACATAGTCATCAATCACAATTCGATCTCCGGCCATTAAATTATGCTTATCAATATTTGAACCGTTTACTGTGACTCCACCAAAATCTGATAATACTTCCAATAACCATTTTCCGGAACGGAGTGAAATAAGACCATGATGTCTACTAATCAAATGATTATCAAGTTGGATATGGCAGTCATCGGATCTACCAATGTAGATCTCAAAAGTGTCATTTTCACTTAAAGTCGGCGTTTCATAATCAAACTCGGGTTGATTATTTTTTAATACACTGAGCTTCATCTTTCTCCATTCCTAACTTGCCTTCTAATTCATATACTTTTTTTTCAGCATCTTTATATCTCTCATCTTCTGGATAGTTATATAACAATCTTAAAATTGAGCAGTATGATGTAAGGGCTGATTTATATTTGAGTGAATCTATGTCTCTCGCTGCAGATCTAATAAATGATTTTATTCTTTCATCAAGAGCATCTTTTGTTTTATTCATATAAAAAGTAGCTAAAGGATCATTTGGGCTTAAATAAAGGGCTAAATTAAATTCACTCATAGCTCTAAAATAATTTTCTTCTCTAAATTCTCTTAAACCACGTTGAAAAATGATACTAAGTTTTGCCTTTAATTCTTTATCCTCACTATGCTTTTTCTTTACAAGAGCTTCAGCGAATTCGTCTCCAATCGCCGAAGACCTAAAAGAACTTTGCTCTTTTCTATCTACTTTTTTGACCGGGCCGGAATTTTCATCTGTTGTTATAACAAAAGCACCAATAATAGCAACGGCCATTAAAATCAGCGGCAACTTGGATCGTGAAGGAGTTTTTTCTTCTTCATACTCTTCCACTTCATCACTTACAGTTTTTAGTGAATTTTGTACTTGAACTACTCCATATTTATAAACAGTTTGCCCAATAAAAATTCTATCGCCATCTTTTAATTTATGTTGCTTAATTTTTAAGTCATTTACAATTAAACCATTTTGAGAACCTAAGTCTGTTATGTAAACTTCATTACCTGCAATTGTTATTTCCGCATGTTCTCTAGAGGACTTAATATCTAAGACTTGTATATCAGCAGAATCCCCCCTTCCCATAACGGCTCTTTTGCCTGTTATAAAATAGGAGACCCCTTTATTTTTTCCAGTCATACACAATAATCTATAGTGAGTACCTGGAACCTCAGGAGTTTCGTAATTATTAAATTTTAAAACTTTTTCTGCCATAGTTTTTTCTCTATGCTAAAGTTAAACATCTTTTACAAAGGTAATATAAAAACCTTTTGCAAAGCTATCTTTTCCAATTAATGAATTTACATTTATCTGGTGTTCAGTTCCACCTACTTCATAAACTTCTTGCTGATTACAACCTTCGTTATTAGCAGACTGATCCGCTAAATCAATTATAGTTGCCGCTAAACCTTGATCTCTTAAACTATCTAATAAACTTGTTCCTGAAGATGAACTTTCCCTTAAACCTAGTAAATCTTCACACTCTACATTTAACGTATGTATATTTTTATCTGCATTTAAAATTAAAATTGGCCCTTGAGCTCCTCGTGCAAATTCTTCAAGTGTACGCAAATATGGTCCCTCATCTTCAAGTTCGTTAAATTCTCCCGTTTCAGCACTCTGAAATTCTTTTAATCTACTCAGGACGGAGTTTATCGTATTTCTTAACGGAGAAATTTCATTCATTAGTAATTTGGAACTTATTTCACCTTGCTTGCCTCTCAATACGAGTTCTGTCTGAAATCTAAGTTCTTCAATATGTCTTGTTGTTAAATAGTATATGAAACCATAAAATATTATCGCCACGAGTGCTGAAGTTGCTAATGCTTCAAGATAAGATTTTGTTGCATTTTTAGACTCAACCGCAAGTGATTTTGGCTTAAACTTAATAGCAATAATACCTACTGCTTCTTCTCGTCCTGTATTTACATCATATGCTTTAATTGCTTTTCCGATACCAAACCCACCTTCAGAAAGAGGCTTACTAATTGTGATGTGCATATTAGCTTCTTTTTGAGTAATCTGTTCTTTAACATGTACTGAAAATGCTTCTTTAATATAAGTATTTTTCTCCGAAATAGGTCGAATTACCCTACCTTCCATATCAAAAAGAACATAAGAAGTTACACCTTCTTCCCGCTCCAAGAAGTTAGTATTAATCTGATCAAAATTTTTACGACTAAGAGCTGTATTATTAAATCTTCCAACTTCTTCCGCATAGTGGGCTCCTCGGGCTGTAATTTCTTTTTCTAGAATATCTTTTGAAGTTCTTTGAACTGGTGCAATTGTTAAAAATATATTTATACATACGAAAACAAATAACAAAATCCCAATGAGAATATGCCATTCGTATTGCTCATTAAATCCATAGATAACGGGCATAATTTTATTTTTAAAATAGTATTGAAGCTTTCCAAAAGGGTTATTAGGCATTGGCCCACCCATATTCTGAGCATCAAAATCATCTGCAGATTTATCATCTGTTTTAGCTATTTTCTTTTTAACTACGACCTTATTTTCTTTAACGTAAACAAGCGCGAAAATAACATTTGGGAGAGCAATTTTATCTTTATGTTTAACTGTAGCTTTTTTTGCTAATTTTCCATTAACAAAAGTACCATTAGAGCTACCTAAGTCTTCAACGAATGCAGTTTGTCCATTTACGGTTATTCTCATGTGTTGTTTAGAAACACCTTCAATGGCTAATGGATGATCACAGTCATGACCTCTTCCTAAAGTATTTTCACCTTCTTTAAGAATAATTTCCTTTCCTCTGATTTTGCCACCAACGGCCACTAATTTATACATGCATCACCTCTAATTCATCGCCTTCTTTTATATCCTCAGTAAGAGTTCCAGAAGGTAATTCTAGTGTATGTAAAGCGTTCAAATAAAAACCAGTCATTCTCCATGGTTTCATGCTTCTTATAATTTTTACGATATGATTTTTCTTATCTATAAAAACAACATCAATACTAAATTTCATAAAAAACGTATGAATCGATTTACATGGTGTAATTAACAACCCATCCATATTCATCATTTTGTTAGAAAACATTAATCCTATCACTCTATCCTTTAACGAAGAGGCTTCTCTTATATTTTTACCTATTACAAAATTACTTTTCACATGCATAATTTTCAAAGCTACCCCGCTAAAAACTGTAAAATCATTGGTGCAAAAATAATTAACATTACTGATGGCATAATAAAGGCCATCATTGGAAATAGTATTTTCGTTGCCGCTTGAGCACCTTTTTTCTCAGCGTCCGAACTTCTCTTCTGTCTTATTTCACCAGAAAGGGTTTTAAGTATTGGCCCAATTGATGCTCCAACAGAATCTGCCGCAATTAATGTCGCTGTAAAAGAAGAAACTTGTAACACATCTGTACGCCAAGCAAGCTGTCTTAAACCCTCAGCACGGGAAGCTCCAATTTTTATTTCCTTAATCATTTGTTCAAATTCACTAACAAGTGGAGAAGGTGGAGCTTTTTCGATAACCTTATGCATCGCCGCTACAAAATCTAAACCTGCCTCTACTGATAATGCCAACATATCAACAATAAATGGCATTCCCATAATTATATCCGACTGTCTTTTTTGAATTACACCATTTATCCATATATCAGGATAAACATAACCAACTAGTCCCATTAAAGGGGTTAAAATAATTGGCCAATCAGCTTCTAGTAAATATCTTAAAACAATAAAAGTAACTGGGAATCCAATAATTAAAAATAGTTTAAATGCATAAAAATCTTCCGGGCCTAGCTCTTTAGTTAACCCGGCAGTCGCAATTTTTCTTCGATATTTATCTTTGATTTTTCTTTTATTCTTCATCGATTTTACGGCGGGTGAAAAATATCTTTTGAAAAATGGTCTAGAATATCTAAGTACAAAATCTTTATTTACTGGAACTTCTACTTCGGTTCCTTCTTCAAGTGTATCTGTAGCTTTAAACTTTTCTTCTTCTGCAAATACGGCATTTGCAATAATGTAAACAGAGATAAAAATTAAAATTAATGAAGCTGCCACTAGTATCGGAAACTCATCTTTGGCATCTGGATCCATATTTTTATATTTAAAAATATCAGCTTCTAAACTTTTTAAAACACATTTACCATCTTGATTAGTAAGAACGATATCTGCTTTAACATCACCGTCCCTATCAAGATTTATATTGGCAGCTCCCCAAGAATCGAATTGTCGATTAATTTCCATTAAACGATTATTAGGAACTGTAACTTTTCTATCTACAATGGTTTCAGGATCAATATAAAGTAAGCAGCTATCTTTTGATACAAATGAAGACTCAACTCGAAACTTTCCATAGCTACCACGTGATGTTTTATAAAAGAAAACATCTTCGGGTACAATTTTAGATAGTTCAATTGTTCTATCACCAAATTTACTTTCGTGTTTTTGGATACAGTTAAGACTTACACTATTAAATCGTGTACCACATTCATCTTGCGAATAAGATAAACTTATTCCAAAGATTAGGAAAATGTTGAAAATTACAAATAACTTCCAAGACATAAATGACACTCCTGCCTATAGTAACAGGATACCAAAATCTGGGCTAAATACTTAAAATTGCTGAAAGCGGCAATATTTACTTATTTTTAGGAAGTCTTAATATTCTCTTTTACTTGAGCAATCTTCTCGTTCAAATCTTTAAAGAACTTTTCAACTTCTTTATTGCCTAAGGTTTTTGAAATATCTGGTATATAAATGGGTTTGTATTCGGATAGTTTATTTTTTTTGACTTTCATTACGCGATTAATTTTCTCTTGTATTTTTTCTTTGTTCAAAATACCTTTATCAATAGCATCTCTAACAGCATTAAAAGCAATGATTGCTTCATTCATATCTCTATACTCGAGAATATCAGCTCCTGCATCCAATGCTTTGATCGCAGCTTCTTCAAAAGTAAATTGCTTAGTTATAGCACCCATATGCATATCATCAGTAATAATTATTTTTTCAAATTTCAAACGGTTTCTTAAAAATTCATAAGCTTTGGCGGAAACAGTTGTCGGTAACTTATCATCAATAGCATCCACCACTAGATGGGCCATCATTATAAAGTCAACTCTTGATTTACTTGCCTTAATAAATGGAATTAACTCTCTTTCTTCTAATTTTTCCATACTGGTTTTTACGTAAGGTAAATTAAAGTGAGAATCTAATTTAGTATCTCCATGTCCTGGAAAATGTTTGCCACAAGCTAATACTCCGTTTGTTTGAAATCCTCTTATGGCCGCACTAACATTCTTCTCAACCATTTCAGTATTTGTACCAAAGGAACGATCACCAATTACTTTATTCGCTGGATTTGTCCAGACATCACAAACAGGCGCTAAATTAACATTGATACCGCAAGCTACCAGTTCTTTTGCCATTATTGAGGCTACTTCAAAAATTATTTTAGGTGAATCTAGAAGAGAAAGATCATACATAGAAGGAATAATTGAAAATTGATTTTTAAATCGTTGAACTCTTCCACCTTCTTGATCAACCAAAGTGAATAGCGGATACTCACTACGACAAGTTTGAATCTTATTAGTAAGTTCAGCTAACTGGGAAGATGATTCATAATTTTCTTTAAAGAAAATTACTCCTCCAATATCAGATTCTTCTAGAAATTCTTTCTCATGGTCTAAAAGTTCACAACCACTTATACCTGTAACAAATAGCTGTCCAAGCTCTTTCACGTCCTACCTCTTTTTTACACTCAACCCTTGTGACACCCAGTACATACTATCATAATTATAATCTTTATCATATTGGACAAAAAATGTATGTTCTCCAAACTCTATAACAAATTTATGTTTACCTTCATTCATTTCGGCGTATGAGGCTATTGCAGATGAAAATAATACTTCGCCTAACCCATTAAAATTTTCAGAATGATAAGGATAATTATCCCAAATTATTATAAAATTGATAGCCCCTTTACCTCTTTTAGATGCATGAGAGACTAACTTAAAATGAATTAGGCATTCAGGAATTTGTGAATAAAAACAATAGAACTGGCCTTGGGGAAATGGAAATGATTGTGTTCCATTCCATCTTTCAAGAGAAGATTGCATCGTGCGATCCATGCATCAAG
>CAYGTU010000139.1:0-7963 GCA_964352945.1 uncultured Bacteriovoracaceae bacterium | reverse complement strand
GCTAAATACGATGCAAAAGTTGATAAGAAAAACTTTAAACATGTTAAAAGTTCTTCAGTAAGTGCTTCCAGCTTCCAAACAACTACGACTACAAGCGCTAAATTTGAAGAAAATAAATTAGATGTTGAATATGTTGTAATTAAAGCTAACGGGAAAAGTAAAACTTATAAAAATTTAGAAAAAGCGCAAAAAAAGGCAGAGAAAGAAAGTAGAAAAAAAGCAAAAAAAGGCCAAAAACTTCCAAAAGAGTGCCCAAATAAATAGAAATAAGCCGGAATCACTCCGGCTTTTTTAATTCTAAAAATCCATTGTCTATCTCTTAAATAAGTGCAAAAATACCTTAATTAGAAAACCCTAAACCATAGAAATTACATGCTAAAAGTAACTAAAAAAATTGAATATGCACTTATGGCCGTCAAATATCTCTTTGAGAATCAAGATTTGTCTATCTCAGCACGAGAAATTGGAGATAAATTTAACATTCCTTTTGACACGCTAAGTAAAACATTACAGATTTTAAATTCCCAAAATATTGTTTTGGCCATTAAAGGTAAAAATGGTGGCTATAAATTAAACTCAAACTTATGTGAGATCTCCTTTTATGAGTTTTGCCAAATCATAGAGCAAAAAGAATTTGATCAAGACTGTACAGATTTATGTGAGCTTGCGGCTAACTGCAATATATCAACACCTTTAAATAGCTTAAATAAATACTTAAGAGAGTTTTTACAAAGTTTAACTCTCTCCACCCTACTTTTTGAAAATACTTTATTTCAAATTAATCAAAATAAGGAGCAATTCAATGAACTCCAATAAAGATTTAGTTAAACAAGATTATAAATATGGATTTGAAACTAATATTGGAATGGAAGAATTCCCTAAAGGTCTTAATGAAGACATAATTAGATTACTTTCAAGTAAAAAAAATGAACCCGAATGGTTACTAAATTTTAGATTAAAGTCTTATCGATACTGGCTCACAATGGAGTTACCGACTTGGCAATATTCCAAAATTCCTGAAATTGATTTTCAAGATCTCTATTATTATGCAAAACCTAAAACTACAAAACCTCCCATTGATTCACTAAGTGATATTGATCCCGATTTACTAGAAACTTTTGCCAAACTTGGAATTCCCCTTGAAGAACAAAAACGAATTTCAGGAGTGGCGATTGACGCTGTATTTGATTCAGTTTCAGTAGGGACTACTAACCAAGAAGAACTAGAAAAAGTTGGAGTTATCTTTTGTTCTATTTCAGAGGCAGTTGAGAAACATCCGGAACTTGTTCAAAAATATTTAGGAACTGTAGTTGCTCATACAGATAATTACTATGCAGCTTTAAATAGTGCTGTCTTCACTGATGGTTCATTTTGTTATATTCCAAAAGGTGTTACTTGCCCCTTAGACCTTTCCACCTACTTTAGAATAAATGCAAAAGAAACAGGTCAATTCGAAAGAACTTTAATCATTGCTGAAGAAGGATCCTATGTAAATTATCTTGAAGGTTGTACTGCTCCTCAAAGAGATGAAAACCAGTTACATGCGGCCATCGTAGAAATTATTGCCCTTGATAATTCAGAAGTAAAATATTCAACTGTACAAAATTGGTACGCTGGGAACAAAAATGGTGATGGTGGTATCTTTAATTTTGTAACTAAGAGAGGATTATGCGAAGGCGTTAATTCAAAAATTAGTTGGACTCAAGTTGAAGCTGGATCAGCAATAACTTGGAAATATCCTAGTTGTATTTTAAAAGGTGATAATTCCGTTGGGAATTTTTATTCAGTCGCTTTAACTAATAATAAAATGCAAGCTGATACTGGAACAAAGATGATCCATATTGGTAAAAATACGAAATCTACAATTATATCAAAAGGTATTAGTGCTGATAACTCTGAAAATGTTTATAGAGGCTTAGTTAAAATTATGCCAAGTGCGACCAATGCAAGAAATTATTCCCAATGTGATAGTATGCTTATTGGTGATAAATGTGCTGCTAATACATTTCCATATATCGATGTGAAAAATAATACCGCAACGGTAGAACACGAAGCCAGTACCTCAAAAATTAGTGAAGATCAGTTATTTTATATTCAACAAAGAGGCTTGAGTCTTGAAAAAGCTATCTCTATGATTGTTCATGGATTTTGCAAAGACGTATTCAAAACACTACCTCTTGAATTTAGTGTTGAAGCAGTAAAACTTATAGAAATGAAATTAGAAAATTCGGTGGGATAATTATGTTAAAAATTAAAAACTTACATGCATCAGTAGATGGAAATGAAATTTTAAAAGGTATCAACCTAGAGATTAATGCAGGAGAGGTTCATGCCATTATGGGAACAAATGGTTCTGGAAAATCCACTCTGTCAAAAGTAATAGCTGGTCATCCAAGCTATGAAGTTACACAAGGGTCAATAGAGTACAAAGTTAATGGTGTTAGTACAGATATAAAAGACTTTGAACCAAGTGAAAGAGCAAAAGAGGGAATCTTTTTAAGTTTCCAATACCCCATTGAAGTACCTGGGGTTACGAATATTAAATTTTTAAATGAATCTTTTAATGAATTATGCAGGCACCAAGGTGCAACTGAGATGAATGAAGCTGAGTTTCGTGAATTTTTAAAAGATAAATTAAAACTTCTCGAGATGAGAGAAGATTTTTTAGACCGTGCCGTAAATGAGGGTTTCTCTGGTGGAGAAAAAAAGAAAAATGAAATTCTACAAATGGCCGTTTTAAACCCTATGTTAAAACTTTTAGATGAAACTGATAGTGGACTTGATATCGATGCATTAAAAATTGTTGCAAAAGGTGTAAACCAGTTCAAATCAAAATACAATGCAACTGTTATGATTACTCACTACCAAAGACTACTCGATCATATTCAACCAGATTTTGTACATGTTTTACATGATGGAAAAATAATAAAAACAGGCGATAAATCTCTAGCTTTAGAGTTAGAGAAAAAAGGCTATGACTGGTTGATCAATGACTAATAATTACCAAACAGACCATTCTAAACAACATTTTAAAAATTCTGACTTTTTAGATTTTAGAAATAATCAATTCAATAAATTTCTAGAGCTCGGATTACCCAATAAAAAAAATGAAGCGTGGAAATATACTAACCTTGCCTCTAATTTACCCACAAATATTGTAACCTCAGATAAAATATCAAAAATTACTTTACCTGAATTCTTTTTAGATAAAAATAGAATCGTTTATATAAATGGTATCTATGATAGCAATTTATCTAGCATTAAAAACTGCAAACAACTTTCTGAGGAAGATAATTCAGTTGAGTTTCTAAAAGAATATGAACATTCTTTTAATAAGGAAGCCATCTTAAAATTAAATCTTTCTTACTTAGATAATGGATCTCATATTGAGATTAGCTCTCAAGAAAATAATGTATTTTATTTACTACATTTTGCAACTGAAGATACTTCAAATTTTACTCATCATATTGTTACAGCAGATACAAATTCTAAGATAACTATTTGTGAAATTTTTATGAGTGAGAATAACAACACTACCAATTCGGCTACAACTCTAAAGCTTGAAGCTGGAGCGAATGTAGAACATATTATTATCCAAAATGAATCTACTGCTGCTATAAATACTAAAACTATCCGATCGACTCAAGATAGAGACTCTTTCTTTGATTCGACTGTAATTCAATTAGGAGCTAAACTTTCCCGATTGAATTTGCATTCTATGATTAACGGAACAGGTGCAACTACTAGATCAAATGGACTTTATGCCCTTAATCTAGATCAGCATTGTGATAATTTTACAATAATTGAACATAATAAGGCCCATACATTTTCTGAACAACTATATAAAGGAATTCTTGATGATTCCGCTCACGGTGTTTTTACAGGTAAAATCCTAATTAAGAAAGATTCTCAACAAGTTGAATCAAGCCAATTAAATAAAAATTTACTGTTGAGTAAAAAAGCTCATACCAATAGTATGCCCCAGTTAGAAATATTTGCTGATGATGTGAAATGCTCTCATGGCTCAACTACAGGTCAAATTTCACAAGATCAACTTTTCTATTTTGAATCCCGTGGTATCGAAAGAAAAAAAGCATTATCAATGCTAGCGAGTGCATTTGCCTTTGATGTTGTATTAAAGATAAAAAATGAAGAAATAAAAAAATATGTCGCTGAATTACTTCGTGAAAAGTTTGATCAATTTAATTCTGTGAAGGAAATAGTATGAGTTTATTTGAATCCATAAAAAATGACTTTCCTATTTTAAAAGATAAAGTAAATGGCAATCCCATTGTTTACTTAGATAGTGGTGCTACTAATCTTAAGCCACAAAAAGTAATTGATGCCATAAATAATTATTACACTCACGAGAGTAGCAATATTCATCGTGGTCTTTATCATATCGCAGAAGAAGCCACAATTAAGTATGAGAATACTCGCGATATAGTAAAGGAATTCATCAATGCTCAATCAAGAAAAGAAATAATTTTTACTAAAGGCACAACTGAATCCATAAACCTAGTGGCAAGAACATGGGCCGAAGAAAATATCAAAAAAGATGATGTTATTATATTGTCAGAAATGGAGCACCATTCAAATATAGTCCCATGGCAAATATTTGCTGAAAAAATTGGTGCTATAATTAAAATAATTCCTATTACTGATGATGGTGATTTAATTATTTCAGAATATGAAAAATTATTAAGTGATAAAGTTAAACTAGTTTCAGTAAATCATATCTCAAATACACTTGGAACAATTAATCCAATTAAAAAAATTATCGACCTCGCTCATAAAGTAAATGCCAAAGTCCTTATTGATGGTGCTCAGGCAATCTCTCATATTGATGTTAACGTTAAGGATCTTAATTGTGATTTTTATGCATTTTCAGGACATAAAATATTTGGACCAACTGGAGTTGGAGTACTTTATGCTAAAGAAGATATTCTAGAAAATATGTCTCCATTTATGGGTGGTGGAGATATGATTAATACAGTTTCATTTTCTGGAACAACTTTTAATGATCTTCCTTACAAATTTGAAGCGGGAACTCCTAATATTGCTGGAGTAATTGGACTCGGAGTTGCTATTGAATATTTTAAATCTATTGGAAAAGAAAAAATATTTAAATACGAAGAAGAGCTTCTAGAGTATGCAACTAAAACTCTTTCTACTATTCCGGCCATAAGAATAATTGGAAATTCTAAAAATAAAATCGCTGTCATAAGTTTTGTTATTGATGGAATTCATCCACAAGATTTATCAGTCATAACAGATAGAGCTGGAATTTGTATTAGAACAGGTCATCACTGCACTCAACCTTTACATGAAAGAATGAAAGTAGCTGCTACAAGTAGGGCCAGCATGAGTATATATAATAAATTTGAAGATATTGATGTTTTAAAGTCAACCATTGAAAAAGCGATAACACTTTTTAAGGAATAAATATGAGTGATATAACTGTACAAATTCAGCCTACTCCAAACCCAAATGCTTTAAAATTTATAGTAAATAAAATTATTAAATCCAGTGGGAAGTCTTCATTTAAATCCCCTACTGAATGTGACAATATTGAACTAGCAAAAGAACTCTTTGACTTAAGAGGAGTAGATCAACTTCACTTTTTTCAAAATGTTATAACAATTAATAAGTTTAATTTCGAAGATTGGGATGATTTAGAGCCAAAGGTAATAGAAACCCTTAATAAGTTTACACCTACTCACGATCCCAATTATATAGATTTTGATCCTGTAGCCTATAGACGTTCTCAAATGAATGAAGATGAGCTTAAAATAGATGGAATAATTGACAAAAAAGTTCGGCCAGGCCTTCAAGGCGATGGTGGTGACTTAGAAATAGTCAATTATCAAGATAATGTCTTGATAATAAAGTATCAAGGAGCTTGTGGAACATGCCCTTCATCTACTTCGGGTACTTTAGAGGCGATAAGAGCAATATTGCGTGATGAGTATAATCCGGAAATAGAAGTTTATATTGCCCCATAGGTAATAATTTCAAAATAACATTAAAAATATATTTAAGGTAAACTAATAGTGGAGATTTTTCATTGGAGAAGATATGAAACTTTTAGTTCTAACATTTTTAATTTCAACATCATCATTTGCCCTTATCAAGCAACATGGAACAATTGATGCCATTGATAAGCATATCCAAAAACGAATCGAAAAAGCTCAAAAAGCCTATGATGAACAAAAACTTCGCTTTAAACATAACAAAGAATGCCATGCTAGCTATAAAGATGTTTTCTCAAAACTAGAAGATAATCTGGATAAGTCATACGAGAAATTAACAATTGAGCTTATAAAAATCCGTGGCGAACTCGTTAATGAACTTGAAGCACCACTTGCTGAATTAGATAAACTGTATGATCAAGCCAAGAATACAAAAACTAAAATTGATAAACTGGAATATAAAGTTGAAAAGAATGATGTTAGAAAGCTTCAACGTGAAATTTCTGTCAAAATTTCTGAAAAATTTAATAAGGTAAATGAAGATTTTGTTACCATGAACGGTATGCTAAATATTCCTTTAAGAAGAACTCATAAAGTAGATCGAAAAAATACAGAATGTAATTTAGATGAAGGTGAACTTGTTTGTGAAATCTCAGGGTCTTATCGAAATCAATTAGGTAGTAAAGTTGATAATGCAAAAACAATATATCGACGAAAACTAACAGAAAAAGAAGTAAAAAAAGTTCAAAATAGTGGATCAAATAAAAATACAATTAATGATATTGGTCGAAAAGACGCTATTAATTATCATAAGGATACTGCCGGAAATCTTTTCGATATTTGTAAAACAGATAAATACCCAAAGGGTACTTCAGACTGTATTTATCTTGTGGGTGCTGAATACAGAAACTGGGCGAAGGCATCTGACATCACTAATATAGTTGGTGGTGTCCCGCTTACAAAAGGTTTATACATAGATGCTAAAAGATTTAACGCTACTGAATTGAATGTAAGAATTAATCAAATAGAAAATACAACCGCTGAAGGTTTACCAATGGGTGGAATTCCTATGCCTGAAAAATGTTTACCTAAAAATCGCGAAAGAAAGAAAAATATCTTTAATAAAGTAAGAAGTTGGTTCTCTAAAGATAAAGAAGAAGGCGAAACTAATAACAGTGATTCTGATGGATCTTCTGAAGCAAGTGATCAGTAACTAAACCCAATTCTTAGGATAATAATATTCCATCATCTTTTTATGCACCAATTCTGTTGGTGCATATTTATAAGTAAAATTACACCTAGCTGGAAGAGAAATTAAAATTGAATCTGTTCTGCCATTTGTTTTTAATCCAAAGTGAGTTCCACGATCGTGAAGCAAGTTAAATTCAACATAACGACCTCTACGATGTAATTGAAATTCTTCATCTTCTTTTGTATATAATTCATTTAAACGTTTTTCAACAATAGGAAAATAAGATTCAATAAAATGATTTGATAGATCTACAACCATATTAAAGTCTTTATTTAAATCTCCAGAGTTTAAGTGATCAAAGAAAATTCCACCAATACCTCTCATTTCATTATCTCTATGCTTATTAACAAAATATTCATCACAAGTTTTCTTCATTGATTCGTATTTTTTGTAAGGATCACATGCCTTTTTCCAAACGCTATGAAAATAAGTGAAATCTTCTTCAATGGGATAAAATGGTGTTAAATCCGCTCCTCCACCAAACCAAAATTTGTCACCTTGAACGATCATTCTAAAATTAGCATGTACTGTTGGAATCTTAGGGTTTCTTGGATGTATGATCAAACTGATTCCACTGGCCCATAACTCGTTAGCCTCACCCATTAATTGCTTAGCAAATTCTGGATTTATTTTACCAAATACATTTGAAGTATTTACTCCGGCATTTTCAAAGAGAGATCCAGAGAATGCCCTTGTTCTCCCCCCACCACCATCAGATCCAATATGATCTAATCTAGTC
>CAYGTU010000138.1:0-8181 GCA_964352945.1 uncultured Bacteriovoracaceae bacterium | reverse complement strand
ACAAATTCCAATAGTTGTCCAACTTCGTAGAAAAAAAACAAAAAGCAGCATCTTCTCATGATAAGAATCTCTATATTACTGTCAATAATCATTTTATAGATGTTATTGATCTGACTTTTATCCAATGTCAAAAATACAATTATACTAAAGCAAAGCAATCATTTGAATTGGCTGAACACATGTTGAGTTTTGTTAATGTCTTAAAAAAAGGTGACTCTACTCCTATAGCAGAAGTACACCCTGATAAACTCTTGCCGGAATCGGGCTGTGATACACCAGAAGTTAAAAGAGAAGTTGCAAGCGTAGAGGCAGTAAAGACTGAAAGCCCTATAAAAGCTAAGAAAAAATCTAATAAGATCAACAAGAAAGAGGAGTTGAGAAAAAAAGCGGAAGGTTTTTTAAAGAATTTCATCAAATAAGACTCGACATTCATAAATATGCTACGCTATAAGGCTGCATGGCTAAAATAAACAATAAAGACTTTAATGATCTCACTTCTTGGAATGCAAAAGAACTAAGAAAACTTAAGATTAATATCAATAATAGAATGCAATCTTTTGGCGAGTTTAATAAAGAAAAAAGTATTCAGAAATCTAATCCACTTTCAAATTTGAATGAATTTGAGCTAAAAGATTTACTTCTAAAAATTGCTCAAGCTGAAAAAAACCTTAAATTCGAATAAACTTTAAGGTTACAAAATCAGATATAACTGATCCCATCAGCCAAAAAAGTACAAAAGTGAAACTAATATAAACACCTTCTTGAGTATTTACTGAACCCATTATCATTAATAACGAAACAAAAATTGAACTTAAGGCAATTGAGTTTCGAATTAATTTATTTTTATAAGTTAACGCAAAAGATCTATTTAATATTATTATTTTTAGAATAGATCCTACTGACATAAAAATCATTCCGCAGAATAGACCGCATGCCCACACTCCATAGTTCATAAAAATATGAGTTAAATGTGGAGAAGCACCAAAGGGATTCCAACCAAATTGAGGACAAAAGCTTAAAGTTATAAGACCTGCTAGACTATGAATGATCATTACTTGAAAAATCATAAGATAAAAATCTTTTTTTAGATTTCTCTTAGTCATATTTAAGATACTTAAATCAAGATCTTTTGAAGGTGAATCAGAATAAGAATTTAAAAAATTTAAATAATCTTTTTCACTCATGATTTTCTCCTTTAATTTTGGCTATCAATCTACTTAGCCTCTTTCTTAACGCACTTGAATTTGAATTAAATTCTTCAGCTAATTCTTTATATCCTCTTTGCTCAACAAATTTCATAAATAATAACTTTTCATCATCTGTATTTATATTTAACTCTAGTTCACTTGCTTCATTTTCTTCTGGAGCTTCTGGCTCAATTGCTAATTCAACATAATCTATTTTCTCTTTACGATAACTATCAATAACTACGTGTTTAATTAAGGTGAAAAACCACGGAGTGAACTTATACTCAACGTCATATAAATGCTTTTTCTCATGCAATTTTTGAAATACCTGTTGAAATAAGTCATCTATCTGATTCTCCTTCACTTTAGCTCTTAAAAACCCATAAACTCTACTCTTATATCTTCTATATAACTGTTCAAAGGCTTGATAGTCGCCTGAAATGTACTGCTGCATGAGCTTTTCGTCAGTTATCATGTCCTAACCTGTACTACGTTTATAAATATAAAATTGTGACATGTCACAATTTACACTAAACCTACGTACTCCATTGTAGAGGTATAAAGATGAAAATTATAGTAGCAATATTAATGATAATAAGTAGTTCAGTAAGCTATGCTCACCCCGTGGCTTATGAAGGTGCTTTCTCCTATATGACACTAAATACATCCGTTCAAAGTGAAAATACATTCGTTTACTCTCCAAAGTATTATCTTGGAGCCGGTGTTAAGCACGTTCAACAAGGGGAAAATCAATTTACTAATTTTCATTTAGGTTATCTTGTAAAGCGATGGAATGAGTTTAACTCTCAAGGAAATTTTTATCTTTATGGAGGCCCAGGTAAGTATAAAATCCAAGAAGATAATGGGAATTTCATGCGATATGGCTTTCAAGCTGATTGGGAATCTAGAAAATATTATACGGCCTTAAGATATACTAATATAGATGCTAGTGAATTTAATCAGGAGCAATATATAGCTCGATTAGGTTTTGCTCCTTTTATTGCTGGTTTTAATGATCTTAATGCCTGGTTAATCCTACAGTACCAAAATACTCCGCAAGGAGAAAAAAAAGAAGTCGTAACACCTGTTTTAAGAATGTTTTATAAAAATGTTTTATGGGAAATTGGAAGTTCCTTTGACAATCAATGGACTCTTAATTTCATGGTTAGATGGTATTAATACCTAAGGAGATAAGATGAAAGTTTTATTAATTTCAAGTTTATTATTTTTAAGTCTAAATTCATTCGCTGATCACAAGCATATTAACGTAAAAGTTAAAGGTATGGTTTGTGCTTTTTGTGTAAATGGTGTGGAGAAAAAATTTGGAGCAAGAGAAGAAGTTAGTTCAGTAAAAGTTGATATGGATACTAATAATGTACATATTGAACTTAAAGATGGAAAAATTCTAACAGATGAAAAAATAACTGAGTTAATTACGGCTGCTGGATTTAATGTCGCTGGGATTGAAAGAGATAAGCACTAAGATGAAATATTTTTATAATTTTTTCACTTTATTCACATCTGTTTCAACACTACTTTGTTGTGCTCTTCCAGCATTACTTGTGGCCCTAGGTTTAGGAGCTGCTATGGCAGGTTTTTTATCTAATCACCCTGAACTTATTTGGATTTCTCAAAACAAAATTTGGCTTTTCTCAATTGGAGGAATCATGCTTGCTGGTGGTGGATTTTTACAATATAAAATGAAAGACATGCCTTGCCCTATAAATGAAAAAGGTGAGGCATGTGCCGATACTAGAAAAACTTCAAAATATATTTATATCGTTAGTGTAATTATTTATCTCATAGGCTTTAGCTTTGCCTATATTCTTCCCTATATTTAATTTTACTTAGCAAATGATTAACCCAATGCTTCATTACAAAATCAAATACTCTACCCCTCAATGACACAGGTCATTTACAGATCTTGCCTATTGTTCTAAAACTCCATTATAGATAAAATAACAGGGTTAATCACAGTATTAGGAGAATATAATGTCTAGAGTCGATTTAGTTTTAGAGAAGTTCTATCAATTTGAAAAAGAGAGAGCCAATGAAGTTTATCTTAAACAACCACTTGATGGTAAATGGGTTGATCTTACTTGGAAACAAGTTGGACTTGAAGCTAGAAAAATGGCGCAAAAGATTAAGGATATGAACTTTCCTGAAAAAAGCTGTATCGCCCTTTTTTCAAAAAACTGTGCTCATTGGATTATTTCAGATTTAGCGATCTTAATGTCTGGTCATATTTCTGTTCCCTTATACCCAACCTTAAATCCTGATACGATCGAATATGTTCTTGAACATTGTGATGCAAAACTAGTAATTGTAGGAAAGCTGGATGAATGGGAAAAGCAAAAAGCTGGTGTACCAAATAAATACCCTAAAGTTTGTTTTCCTCACTGGAAAAACTCTGACTGTGTAATTTGGGATGAGTTTATTGGAAATACAAAACCAATGGGTGAAAATTATATTCCTAATAAAGATGAGCTCGCAACTATTATCTATACCTCAGGAACAACTGGGAAACCAAAAGGTGTTGTTCACACATTTGAAAGTATGAGTATACAAATGAACAATGCTATTAAAGTATTTCATCTTGATACTAAAGATAGATTTTTCTCTTACCTTCCACTATCTCATGTTGCCGAAAGATTATTAGTAGAGTTAGGTTCAATTTTTAGTGGCGGGACTGTTTCTTTTGCTGAATCGCTAGAAACTTTTAAAGATAATTTAGTTGAAACTAAGCCAACAATTTTTCTAGCCGTTCCACGAATATGGTCAAAATTTCAACAGGGAATTTTACATAAACTTCCGCAGAAAAAACTTAATATGCTTTTAAGTATTCCAATTATTGGAATGTTAATAAAAAATAAAGTAAAAAAAGGGTTAGGACTTGATCAAGCAAAATACTGTTTAACAGGTGCAGCAGCAATTTCTAAAGATTTACTTGTATGGTTTGATAAACTTGGAATTAAAATTTATGAAGCTTATGGTATGACTGAGAATTTTGCATTAACTACCCTAAGTATTCCGGGCAAAATTAAATATGGCACAACTGGAGTTCCTTTTTCTGGTGAAGTTAAAATTGATGAAAAAGGTGAAATCCTTTATAAAGGGATTGCAAATATGCAGGGATATTTTAAAAATCCGGAGGCAACAAGTGAAGCAATCGATAGTGATGGTTGGTTACATTCTGGTGATAAAGGGCAATTATCTAGTGATGGATTTTTATCAATTACTGGAAGAGTAAAAGATTTGTTTAAAACTTCAAAAGGTAAATATGTTGCTCCTAATGCAATTGAAGGCCACTTTGCTCTTTGTGAATTAGTTGAACAAGTTTGTGTTGTTGGTTCAGGAATGCCTCAACCATTTGGCTTAGTAACATTATCAGAAGCTTGTAGCAGAGTCACAACTGATGAGCTTAATAAAAGATTAGAAACTCTATATAATGAAGTTAATGGCAAAATTGAAAGCTTTGAAAAACTTAAAAATCTAGTTATTTTAAAAGATGACTGGAGCATTGATTCTGGAATACTTACTCCAACTTTAAAAATAAAAAGAAATGTAGTTGAAGATAAATATAACCACCTATTTCACACTTGGTATGAATCCAAAACTACAATCCATTATCACGCATAATTTTTATAATACATGATAAAAATCAAGCTCTAATGGGCTTGATTTTTTTTATTGATCTGATATAGTTATATATATCAAACATAAGTTTGACAACATAAACAAGGCTTTTAGTAATGATTATACTTAATTCAAAAAAGCTATTAGATGAAATCTCTTCTCTTGAGCTTCAAATAAGTGTTTGGGAGCAGACGATTAAAAGCATAGCCCCTGAATACGATTGCACTGAGCTCTTAGAGAAAATTATAAATAATTATTTAAATAAATAGTTATTCTTGAGGCGGACAGTTATTTTCTAACTTGCTTTGAAGATCTTTTATAAGTTCACTCTTCTTAGAAAACTGTTTTTTGTATTCAGCTATATCAATTATTTCTACGTTTATATTTATTCTTTTAAAAATTTTTGGAATCATCTGACCTGGCTTTTGTACATGATGGAGTCCTCCACTAAAGGCAAGAGCAATTTTCCCTGAATCAAGTCTGTTAATAATATCTGCTATCCCACCCTTAACTGACATTCTCTCACCATTAACATCTAAACCATTAGGTCTTTTCATTCTTCCCTCTGGAGCGATACAAATAATACATTCATTATCAATTGTATCCATGAATTCGGCCCATGTGTGGTCTCTTTTTCTTGTAATAGTTGTCATTTTTGGAGCGAGTAATTTCCAAAACTTTCCCACAATTGGTCTATCTAAGGTTTTATCAGCACCTGGCGCAACCCAATTTTTTGTAAACTTGATTAAAAAATGAAGCGGAAGTACTGAAACAAAAATTGGCTCATAAAGACTTGTGTGATTTAAGAAGGCTAAAACCTTAATATCTTCTCTCCAAGGATCATCGTACTGAGTTCCAATCCATTTCAAGTTACTTCTATAGAAAATATGTGAGACACATTTTATTGAAACAAATATTAATGTACTAATAAAGATTCTCATTTATATTTTTATTCCTAATCCAGCACTAAAAGAAAAAGCAGAACTAGTTCTAAGATCTCCACTTGTTAAACTATCTAGAGCAATCAAGCCTGTCAAAAAATAATTATGTTTAAGGTGATAATCTACTCCACCACGTAATGATAATCCACTAAATTTGATATTAGTTGTCTCAGCCTCAATTGATCTACTTTTAAAGTGTAAATCTCCAAAAAATGCCCAAGTGGGAGATCTAATCAAATCAACGACATCACTTTCTAAAATAGTTGAAATAGCTGAGTTACTAAAATAATAACGACCTCCAAATTCAATACCACTACTTTCAGAAGCTGATGTCGTGTCTTGGCCCATATAAAAAGCAAAGCTCAATGCTATATTAGGTGTAATGAAATAATTTATCTCAGGTGATATCCCTATAGTTGATATGGATGTAGAAGTTTGATTAGTATCTAATGAGGCTTTGGTATCGACGGTCGTTTGTTGAAAATAAGATTTTAAGGAAATATGGATTAAATTTTTCTCATTTAAATCTTTGCTTGATAACTGAAAAACTACATCATCTTCAGCAAATAATGAAAGACTAAACAATAATGTAATCCAGCTAATTATTTTCATATAAATTTCTTATTAATTCATTTTTTAAATATAATGTATTTTCATTTGCTGCAGTATCCCCAAATCTTAATCTATTTGCTTTTAACTCAGGTAGTTGTGACATGAATTCTTCAACCAAATAAGTAGGTAATCCGGGAAGTAGTGCTTTCAAAGAATCCATATCCATAGAATTTAAGATAGTTATTATTTTTGTTTTACTAGCATCATTGAGTCGATCAAAAACACTAGATTCGATTCCAACTGCTTTATTAAATCTGTTCTCTAGCTCATAAGGTAAGTATTTTGAAATATCACTAAGTTTACCTCCTGAACCTTCCTTTTCTAATTCAACTCGTTCATACAATTTTTCATTTACCCTATCAATTACATCTGTGGCAACTTGTTCAACATTTTTAATTCTTTCAAATGTGTCAATCAGATTGGAATTATTTGAAACAAGTAAAGCTATTTTATCCGGGCTTAGTAATGTTAAAATAAAAGAGAATTCATCATCTTCTAATTTAGAAATTAAGTTATTTAATTTATCAAAACTTAAATTTCTTAATTTTGCATCGAGCATAATATATGAAAAGTCTTCCTTGTTTTCTTTAGCCAACCAAACTAATTTATATAAATTCTTTGCTGCAAGCATCATTTCATCCGTATTACTAACAAATGAACTTGCTTCATATCTAATAAAATCATCATAAAGATCTTGGAAGTATGGCCCACTATCTGCTAATAAAACTTCTTTTTCTGAAGATGGAATGCAGTTTGATAAAACAGCAAATAGTTTAACTTCCTCACCCTCTGTAAGAAATCTTGCAACAAATTTTACTAAATCGTTATCAAGTATTTCCTTTAATTTATTTAGAATTTGTTCATATGTTTCACTAATTGAGATAGAGGGTACACCCTCAAATACATTTGATTTTTTATCATTATGATTTCCATTGCTTGGTGAGGGTAAAGCAGAAGAGGTTGAAATCTCTATTTTTTGCATGGATTTCTCTAAATCCATTGCAAGTCTAGAAGCTACACGTTTTAACATATATACTACAATTAAAGTCACTATTATAAAACCCGAAACAACTAGTATAGCTAGATAAAGTAATAGATTTTCTTTTGGCATTTCACTTTTATTTTCTTGATCTTTAGATTGAATAATTTCAGCTTTGATAAGCATTCCATCTTTTATCATTTCATTAACTTTGATAAATTCTATATCTATTTTGGGGATTTCTAATTGCTTCACATAATTATTAATCGATGTCTCTATAACTTTTTTAGCATCATCTGATAATGCATAATAAGTACTTATTTTTAATTGTAATATACTCATCGCTTTTATTATATCGTCGTAAGTTGGTTTTATTTGATTCAATCGATTTAGAACCATTCCTTTATCAAAGTCTAAACCTGGAAGTAATTTTTCTTTTGAAATTTGTTCGAGATTTTCTAAACCGTAATTTCTAATCATTGAAGAATAATCAATCTCAATTTTTGCCGTAACTCTTAAATCTCTTAAATTTGTATGTTCGGCGATGATGTCCTTAACTTCTGCAGAGAATTGATGTTCAGCCTTAAAAACACTTATTTTAATTTGTTTTTTAAAAAATGTTATTGTGTCTTTCTGTGCATAAAGATTCTGAGAAATGAATAATGTAAGTAATAAAAAATATTTCATCATTTTTTATCCTCCAAATTCTTCAACTAAAAAGTACGAGGTTCAATTTTAAAAGATATTCTTCTATCAAAAATTAATTTACTTAAATCGACCCTTTCGCCATCAATATTTTTAACTTCCTGGCTATTTGCATATATAT
>CAYGTU010000137.1:2478-8188 GCA_964352945.1 uncultured Bacteriovoracaceae bacterium | reverse complement strand
AAAATTCGCCTTATCACATTTACTAATCAGGCTGCGGGAGAGCTATCGATTCGAATAAGAGAAGAATTCATTACCCTGAAGGAAGAAAGCAAAGAGCTAGATGATAAGTTAAAATGGGAGATAGCTGGGGATTCTTTGGGCCAGCTAAGCGTATCAACAATACATGGTTTTTGTTTTAAATTAATTAAAGCAGGTTATTTCCCTGACATTGATCCTGATTTAGAAATGATTTCAGAAGCATCGTTACAAATAAAATTATCAAAATTATTTGATGAGTGGTTTGAAATAAATGCAGGATTAATTGACACATCTTCAGCATTTAGAAATCTTGTTGCGGTTAAAAGCAATATTATAAAAGCCTTGCAAAATGTATTTAATGAGGCGGACATTAGACTTTCCTGGGAAAAGACTTCCTCGTTGAATTTAGTTACTGAAGATATATTAAAAAGAATTTTAGAGTTAAATAATTATAGTGAGATGCTCTTTGGTTTTGATTTGAATCATTTTTCAGAATCTAAAGATAAGTCGTGGTTTAAATTCTTAGAAAAATATAATGAATCTGTTTTACCTCAGTCAAATTTACTATTAAAACTTCAGGCTCTATCAGATCTTTTTGTTAGTACATCTAGAATGCCATCAGTTAAACAGTCAAAAGGGCCACAGGAAGCTGAGGATCTTTTTGAAAAAATCAAGTCATTAAGAGAATTTTTGAAAGAAAACTTAGAAGATATATTGATGTATGAAAAATATAAAGATTCAGATATTTCTAGTTGGTTTATGCATCTTAAAAGTTGCTTTGAATATGTAAATAATAAGTATCTTATTGATGGAAAAATTACTTTTTCAGATATTGAATATATTGTTCTTAAAAACTTAGAAAATTCAGAATTAACTAAGAAAATCAACGCTGATTTTAATTATTTTATTATTGATGAATTTCAAGATACTTCCTTTGTGCAATTTAAAATAGTTAACCAGATCTTACAAGCGGATCTTTCAAAATTATTTTGTGTAGGAGATCCTAAACAAGCTATCTATGGATTTCGTGGAGGAGAACTGGGGGTTTTTTACCAGTGTAAAGAAAATATTTCTCAAGTATTATCACTTAAAAATAATTATCGTTCCACGCCTGAAGTAATACGATTTAATAATAATATTTTTGATTCGGTATTTAAAATGGGAATTGGTTTTGAAGGAAAAGATAATTTTTCTGTACCTGTTGAGTATCAAGACATACCCGAAGTAGGAAAACCATTCCCTCATCAAGGTATCGTTCAGAAAATTAGTTCAATGTATAATTATGAGGGGAAAGCACTTACTGAAGTAGAAAAGAACTATTATGAAGCTTTAACAATTTGTGAAAAGATAAAAGATCTGGGCAATGAAAAGATTGCAATACTTTATAAAAGCTTAAAACCGTCAAAAATTTTAATTGATTTACTAATTAAGAACAATTTGAGTTTTACGGCACAAGTAAAACTACCCTATAAAGAAGATCCATTTCTAGGGATTTTTTCAACTCTTATAACCTCAACACTTGAAGACGATAAAGAGCATTCTAAACATTATCTTGATTTTTTCATATCTAATTATTTGAAATTTTTGAATGTTCAATATAATAATGTAAGCCTACTTATCGATAATTTTTTCCAAGAAGAATTTGCGATAGGCCTTTTTCCTGCATTTACCAAATTTTTATATTCCCTTGGGATTTGCAATTCAAATTATCAAAATAATATTAAAAAAATTGAAGATTTATGTGATGAGATGCATGAGGATAAAGAAAAGATTTTACTTGCTCTTAGGTCCACATCTGATGAAAAATATTCTATTGATTTCCAATATGGTCAAGATCCATCCCGAATTCAAATTATGACGGCCCATGCATCAAAAGGTCTTGAGTTTAATAATGTTTTTGTTGGTGGCATTTACTCAAATGGTAGAACAATTCCGAATACAAGCTCAATTGGAAAAGAAATTGGAAGTTTTAAATGGTCACTTAATAGTAATGACAAAAAACTTTTCAAAACACCAATGTTCATTCTAGAAAATATGATATCGAAATTAAAAGATTTTGCCGAATCAAAGCGTCTATTTTATGTTGCTAGCACGAGAGCTGAGCATGCTTTATATTTTATTGAATTAAATACGGGAGTTGCTGATGCCAAGCCTTGGGCTAATTCATGGAAGTTGGGTATAGATGCTTGGATAAACGAGTTTTCAACTAATTCACAAGATCAAATTAAAAAATTTAATTCAACTGAAGAGATTTCTATTTCTGAAAAGATTGATTCTTCAATGCTTACAAAACTTGATTTTGATCCTCCTTTTTTTCACTCAGATTCAATAGGTACAAAAATCAGAGAGGATAATAATCAAATTGCAGTTCTTAGTGAGCTTTCAGTAACAAGGCTTACAACTCTTTTGGAATGTCCTCGTAAGTTTTTCCTAGAGAATACCTGCAAAATTCAAGAGGACGATTTAAAATGGATTTCTAATACTGAAAATACTCAAGTCGAATATGAAACAGCCAACGTAGAATTCTCATCTAATTCAGCAGAAAGGGGAACTCAACTTCACAAAGCACTCTCTGATTTAATATTAAATAGTTTTCAAATGACTGATGAGATAAATTTAGAACCAAAAGATCTTGAAAAAATAAATTGGGTTATTGAAAATTTAAAAAACATTAAAGACGCTAAGTATATTTCTGAAGAGCAAATAAAATTTCCACTTTTTAATTTTATGATTACTGGGATTCCTGACCTTTTAGTTCAAACGAAAGACAGAGTTGAAATTTGGGATTTTAAAACTGGTAAAATAAAACAAAATACTCAAGATAAGTATTGGATCCAGTTAAAAAGTTATGCTTATGCTTTATTTCTTTTAAATCAAGTATCACAAAAACAAAGCATTTCATTGAAGCTTTGTTATTTAGATGAGCAACATATAGAAGAAATGGTTGTTTCATTTGATCAAGTAAAAAATGATTTATTTAAAATTTGGCAGTTAGTTGACCGGCCTTATCAAACAAATATTGATTCATGTAAGTACTGTTCATTCGGCAATATCTGCCAACTTTAGACCTGTTGTGTTGTCCCTATTTTAGATATGTTACAATTTTAATATAGTGTAACGTACCGAAATTAAAGAGAGAGCTATGAGAAAAATAATATCTTTGCTTTTGTTAATATCAACCCTTCAGGTTTACGGAGCTTCAAGTTCTGTTTATGACTTTACTTGGCTTGATAAAGACAAAGAAGTTTATGTTTTACAAAACCGTAAGTTTAGAAAAGATTCTAAAATTTATGTATCTACAACAGTTGGTAGAAATATTAACAAAACATTTATTGATGGAACTGCAATTACATTAAGAGGTGGATTCTTTTTTCACGAAGATTGGGGAGTTGAGCTTGTTTACTCTATGAATAGTGGTGAAGAGAATTCAACTGCAAAAGCTGTTATAGATCAGAATGCAGTACCTTTTTATAGAAAGACGACAAAGTATATGGGTGCCATGGCATTATGGTCTCCATTTTATTCAAAGCTAAATTTATTTAATAAAATTTTCTATTACGATATTCTTCTGGGAGCAGGACTAGGGAATGTTACTCAAGAAGATAACCGTAAAGAATTCAATGTGGGTGGTAGTAAGCAGTTAACAAGTGAAAGTTTAACTGGCCCAATGTGGACAGCAGGAATGAGATTTTATATAACACCAAATTGGTCAACTCGCTTTGATGTAACTGCAACACATGTAAATGCAGAAGCCTATGAAGAAGATGGTACAACTTTCAAGTCTGCCGGTAAGATATGGTGGCATAACTATGATTTAAGTGTGGGTATAAATTATACTTTCTAGATTAAAGTAAAAGGATTGAACAGGATGTTCAAATATTTAATTTTAACTTTTTTAATATTTAATAGTCTAATAACTTTTAGTAGTGAAGTTTCACGCGAGATAGCCTCATTAAAAGGTATGGAATCATTATCCCGAAGATTAGTTGAATCGGGTGATTACTATGCAGCCACTCCGATTATTAAAGAATATCTAAATCAATTAAATACTAAAACATCTTCTTCTTTTGATAATGATATTGAGATAACTGTAAGAAATGTTGGTGTAAAGCAATTTGAAGTTTTGAGTATTCAAAAATTAGAACGCTCAGAAGCTTCGGCCATAAACTATATTCTTGGAAAAAAATACTTAAAAAGAAAAGATATATCTAGGGCAATTCAATCATTTGATAAAGTAAGAGAAAATAGTTTTTATTATCCACTTGCACTACATGGCAAGGCTGTATCACAAACAATCAGAAATGATGGCCCAGCGGCAATTTCAAATTTCAAAAATTGCATCGATGCCTCTAATAAAAATATTTCACTTTTAGTAAATGAAAAAAATATTTTAATTGATAATGCAGATTTATGTCGTTTAGGTCTTGCCAGAGTTTTATATAAATCAAAAGATTTTTTAAAATCAGAATTAGCCTTCTTAGATATTACAAAGACAGCATATATTTGGCCAAATATCTTATTGGAAGAGGCATGGAATAGTTATTATCTTAGCAATTACAATAGAACTCTTGGGAAACTTGTTACTTATAATGCTCCACTTTTTGATTTTATCTTTGAACCTGAAATTGATGTTTTAAACTCAATGTCTTTTTATAAGCTATGTCTTTTTGATGATGCTAAAAAAGTTGCAGATAAGTTTATCTCTAAATACATGGAACCTGCAAGATCACTAAGAAGATTTTTATTAGCTAAAGGTAAGGACTATAATTTCTTTTATAATCTGGGATCTAAGTTCACAAATAACAAGGTTACAAAGCAAAACTTATTAAATAATATCATGAAAGAGATTTTAAAAGATAGGGCCTTTCAGTCTTTAATGTTTAATCTGAGTGAAGCTTCACAAGCATATAATAAGACAAAATCAGAATCACCATCAAGGTATAAAGATTTAAAGTTAACAAATATTGGTGATACAATTCGACTTCAAAAAAGAATCATTGGTAGCTACGTTCGGGCAAGAATTATTTCAGATTACGCAAAGCTTTTTAATTCATTTAAAGATATGAGTTATATTAAGCTGGAAATTTTAGCTCAGAGAAAACAAAGACTTTATAATGACGTCAATCCAAATGGTAAGCGAGGCGATATCCAGTATGTTGCTAGAAATAAAAAACAATATTTCTGGGATTTTAATGGTGAGTTTTGGGCCGATGAACTAGGTGATTATGTATTCGCTCTAAGATCGGAGTGTAGTGGTTCATGAAAATGATATTTTTACTAATATTAATTTGTTCCTTTTCCGCCATTTCTGCTGATAGTACAGAAGAAAGAAGAGATAAAATATTAAAAATTATTGATGAGGAAATAAGAGAAGTAGACCTACTTTCAAAGCAATATAATGGAAGAAAACCAGATTTAAGCCTCAGAATGGCAGAGTTATATCTTGAGAAAGCGCGTTTAATTAAAGAGTCAGAAAATAAAAAATACTTAGATATTGATGAGAAGAAAAGAAGTAAGGTAAATAAGAAAAATTTCTTTAAGGATTCAGACAATATTTTTATAAAGGCTAAAAACATTTGCCAAGATATATCTAAAAGACATAAAAAATATTCAAAAATTTCAGATGTTTATTACGTTTTAGCTTATATATACATAGAATTGAATGAATCTAAGACTGATAACAAGGATTTTG
>CAYGTU010000137.1:0-2468 GCA_964352945.1 uncultured Bacteriovoracaceae bacterium | reverse complement strand
CCCCCCCGCCCCCCGCCCTCTACCCCTATCATTACAAACAATTGAATCAAGATAAGACTGCTCAGAAATATTTTAGCTTAGCTTCAAAGAAATCAAAAAGAGGTTCAAAGACAAAATCTAAATCCGATTTAGCTTTAGCTGATTTATATTTCAATCAAAATAAATTTGCAAAAGCACTTCCTCTGTATAAGAAGTCTATAAATAAATATAATGATAAATGGTGGACTAAAGATGCATTTAATATGGCTTGGAGTTATTACCGAGTTAATGATTTTAATAATGCAATAAAGTTAATGCTTAAAATATATGATATTTCTGATAATCCAAAGTTCATTGATATGAAATCTGCAGTCGTTCGAGATATCGGTTTATTTTATGCTGATGCCAAAAAAACTAAAGATGGAGTGGAGTTTTATAAAAAGTTAGGAAAAGACTATCCTACTGAATTATTAAATTTATCTGGCAGACTTAAAAAAAATGGTCAACTTGCTCAAGCTCAGGTGGTTTTACTGGAAGCACTACTCGCTGAAAATGACCCTAGAAAAAGAGTAAAAATTAAAATTGCTCAATTAGAGCTTTATGATACGTTTGGAAAAGATGAACTTCATTATGAGGCTTGTAATTCTTTAGTGGATGACTATAAAGAGGGAATAGTAAGTTCAGATGATTTTGATATTCTGAAATATCAAATTGCTAGAAAGGCAGCTCTTTTACAAAAGAAAGTTGTTTCAAGTGATTTCAGGAAAATTGAAAAGTTTAGGTACAGAAAAGCAAAGTTAGCAATTAAAATGTTTGATTTACAGAAATCGATTGAACCCAAACAAGCTGACAAAGTTTTATTTCTTCAAGGTGAAACGAGCTACATAATAAAAGAGCTTGAAGAAGCAATTAAATATTATATGTTTGCTTTTGATGTAGCTTATATAAAAAATAGTGACAAAATGTGTAAAGCAGCTCTTGATGGGATGCTTCATACAGTTAGTACTAAATCCCTTAAAAACAAAAATAACTTTTATATTGATATTTATACTAGGTATTTAAAGTATGACTCAAAATCAAATAAAGCGGTTTTGATTTATCAGAAATTATTTAAGGTATATTTATCAAAAAATATGACAAAAGAAGCATCCGAATTGCTTAATGACTTTAGAGAAAAGCATCCTAAAGAAGAGGCAACTCAAGAAGCAATGATTGCAGCTATTATGGATTATCACTTAAAGCGTAATCAACTTACGGACGTGAAAAGCTGGATATCTAAAGTGGATAGTGGGGAATACAAAGTTAGCATGAAGTATAAATCTACTTTAAAAGATTTATTAACTAAGATACAGATGAAAGAAGCCCAGACCAATCTAAATAGCGGGAATAAAGCTGAAGCACTTAGAGGTTATCTTTCAGTTTATAGCGAACCGAATAGCACTATAAAAGCAAAGAAGAATTCGGCTTATAATCTTGCCGTATTATTTTATGAACTCGATGATGGAGCTGAGGTAATTAATTGGTCTAATAAGGCATTAAATATAATGTCATCTTCAGATACTAAGAAATTTGCTAAAACATTTTTAACATTTTCTTCATACTTTTTTGAGAAACAAGAATTGGATAATTCATTTTCTGTGGCGAGTGCGACTTTAAATAAATTGTGCTTAGAAAATACAGATATAAAATCTCTTTTATTTCTTAATAATTCTTTTATTTTAATGTCTGACTCTAAGTTTAAAGAATTAGAAATGTTTATAACTGCTAGTGACAAATGTGGAATTTCAGCAAATGATTTAAATAAAGTTTATTATGAACTTGCGAAACAGTACTCATTAAACAAGGTCTATTATAGCGACCTTGATAGAGTTCTGGATAAGCTTGAAAAATATTCAAAGATGAGACCTAAATTGATTCATTTGCTGGATAAAGTTAAAGAACTATACCTTGAAAAAGGAAGAATAGCAGAAGCCAGATCTATCGAGTCAAAGCAGCTAGCATACTTTAATCAGTCTAAAAGAAAAGGTATCAAAATGCCTCTTAAATCACTTGAAGTGATTTCAAAGTTAAAATTAATTCCGTTGGAGAGAGAAGCAGAGGTTATTGATAATTTAAAGTTAGAGTTTCCTGAAAATAAATTTAATAGTCTTTTAACTAAGAAAATAAATATGCTTAAATCCCTTACTGAAAATGCAAAGACTGTTGTTGAGGTTGGAGCAAGTTATGGGATAGTCAGGTCATTTAAAGTCCTTATAAATTCATATAGAAAGCTGGCCAATGAGATTTCTTCTTTTAGACCACCAGGTAAATCACCGGAGTTTATTAAAAGTTTTGTAAATGCTATGTCTGTAATCTACAAGCCACTTCTCAATCAAGCGGTAAAGTATGAGAAAACTTTGAAAAAAGATATTGTAAAAAATGAATTACTTACGATTGAAAATGCTGGGGTATTTACCAACGGAGATAAATCAACATAAGAGAAATATGGA
>CAYGTU010000136.1:0-8308 GCA_964352945.1 uncultured Bacteriovoracaceae bacterium | reverse complement strand
TATAAGGCTCGCTTCTCAGGTAAGGATAAACCGTTTAGACAAAACTCAGTGAGAATTGTTTGTGTTCAATACCAACAAAGAGCAGTTAAAAGTTTTACTGAGTTTGCAAAAATTGTAGAATATTATGTCGATGTTGCTGGAGATTACAAGGCAGATTTTCTTCTTTTTCCTGAGTTGTTTACGATGCAACTTTTATCAATCGAAAATGATGAAATAGCTCCTTCATTAGCAATAAAGCAGATGACGAAATATACTAAAAAAATTAAAGAATTATTTCAATCATTGGCCGTTAAATATAATGTAAATATTATTGCAGGATCTCACCCAACTGAAGTTGATGAAGGGATCAGAAATATTTCCTATATCTGCTTAAGAGATGGATCTATTCACGAGCAAACAAAAATTCACCCAACTCCAGATGAGCGCTATTGGTGGAAGATTGAAGGTGGAGACGAGGTAAAAGTTATCGATACAGATTGTGGGCCAATTGGTGTTCTAATTTGTTATGATAGTGAGTTTCCTGAATTAACAAGACACTTAGTAGATCAAGGGGTTCAGATTCTATTTGTTCCTTTCTTAACAGATAATAGACAGGGTTATTGTCGAGTTAGATATTGCTGCCAAGCTCGTGCTATTGAAAATCAAATCTATGTGGCAATTGCGGGGAATGTTGGTAACTTACCTAAAGTTAAAAACTTAGATATCCAATATGCTCAGAGTGCAATCTTTACTCCATGTGATTTTGCTTTTGCAAAAGACGGAATTGCAGCAGAAGCTACGCCAAATGTTGAAATGGTAACTATTGCTGATGTGAGAACGGATACATTGCTTGAAGCGAGATCACACGGTGCTGTTAGAAATTTAAAAGACAGACGGCATGATCTCTATTCAGTTAATTGGATGAAATAATTAATTTCTCATAATGCAACCATCGTATGTATATTTCGTTAGTGCATCGATTAATTTTTTAGATTCAAAAAGTGATTTTAAATCATTGGCACTAGCTAAACCAGAAATAGGTCCATTATAATTTTGCTTAAAAACATCCAACGTTGAAACTACTTGAACATTGGCTGCTCCCTTGTAATCTTCAGGATAAATTTTGATGAGACAGTCTCCAAATTTTTTCTCAATATGTTTTCTTCTTCCATCATGACCTTTTTTGAATTCATTAAAAGTTCCATACTTTGAAATAATTGAAGCTAACCATCTCTCTATAGATTTTTTTACTTTGCTTTCTTTATATGAATACTTTGAATCAAATCCAGCTAAAACTCTTTTGTATTCATATTTTAATTCTTCATTTGATTCGATACATTTTAATTTATTTATATCCTCTGTAAGTTTTTTCTCTTGGCTTGCTTTCCACTTTTTGAGAATTTTTTGACATTTCTTTACATCACTCTTTGACTGAGAGAATACTTGGGTTGATACAATTAGAGTTAAAACTAATAAGAGTAGTTTCATTTTTTTCCTTTGATTAGATTTATTGATTTTTATTTATCGGACTCATAGATATCAACTTTAAATATAGGAATTCCTTTGAAGTTCTTACTCTGCTTAAGAAGAGATTGAGCAGAGATGCTACCTAATATTAAGCATTTACTTCTCTATCTAGGTGGTAAGCCCTCTAAATATCATGTATTTATTACTCGAATGGGGGAATTCTAATGAATAAAATTCAGGATTTACTATCATTGATAATGAAAGGTTAAATTATGCGGGGGTATATGAAATTAATATTTTCTTTACTATTTTTTAGTAACTTGGTTCTAGCAAGTTGGGGACCGGGAGATGTATTAAAAGTTGAGTTTAATAATATAAAGCATAGCTTTAACTCAAAGGATTTAACAGGAAAAGAAGAATCCTCTAGTACCTATAGCTTTACATCATACTTAGATAAAAACGCTTCTCATAGTATTCTAGCAACATTGAAAATTTGTTCGGATAGAGAAATTAACGGCAATGTAAATTGCTCTACAGTATCTTCAAAAAATTTAGCAATTAATCTTAACTCAGCTGAAGTTTCAAAAAGTTTAATTTTTGAAGGAGACTACAATAAAGTATTAAGTTCTATAAAAGAAGTAATGAAAGCAAATGGTGAATCAGGATCAAGTAAGGAAAATATAAAGTATTATCACTACAGATTTTTAATAAAAAAACAAATCAACAACCAATGGAAAACACTTTTTACGAAAAAAATATTCCCAAGTAAATTAGAAGGAGATGTGAAAGTACCTCTATCACTTTCTGTGGATACAAATAATAAATTAGCGGGTTCAGGTTATGCCATAATTCAAGAATCATGGTCTCATGGAAATTTAGCATGGGAGCCTGGAAGAAATATTTCGATCCGATTTGAAACAATAAAGCATAAATTGAAAGTTGAAGATGTAACCTATGTTGAAGGTGTCGACATCTCTAAATTATCTCAAGAAATAAAAGATGAATTAAAGATGGCGACTTTTGAAGTTGAAGCAAGATTAAAGCTTTGCTTTGATCAAGAAGTAAATGGATATGCCATATGTACCACTATTTCGAGTCAAATATTAGAAGGGTCTTTTGATTCAACAGTCCTAGCGGATGATTTAAGTTTTTTTAAAACATATGGTGAAATTGAAGAGAAAATTGAACAATTAATGAAAGAAAAAAAACTGACTGGATTTAAATATGAAGATCTCAGGAATTATCACTTTAGATTAAATTTCTATAGACAAAAATCAAAGGGTTCAAGTCAAGATGTGCTTTTATATAAGAAGTTAATTTGTCCAAACTCAAAATCAATTTGTTCAAGTTCACTTGGATTCGGTGAAAGAAAATGGATCAATTTGCATCAAGACAGTAATTCAAAATTGAGTAGTAAGACTGGTTATGGTCAGATTTACTAAGTAGAGAGTTAAATAATTCTTACATGTGCGTAATTCCAGTAAGTTATCTGCATTCATGTGATTGTCAGGATAATGCTTTATTTCATATACTGAAGGAATCATTGGAGATTTTATGTTTACAAAAATTCTAATTGTCTTTCTTATTCTTAGTTCCCAAATTGCACACGCTAAGAAATTTACTATAATCCATACAAATGATCTTCATTCTTATTACGATGGACTTTCAGAGAAGCTTGGAAGTTACGCTCGAATGAAAACAATTATTGATAATTTAAAAGAAGAAGCGAGCGCTAATGATATGAAATCAATTGTCCTGGATGGTGGAGATTGGGGAGAAGGAACTTCTTTTTTCTTAACAAATGACGGAGTTGATTCAATAAAATTATTAGAGATGATTGGTATCGATGTAGCGGTTATTGGAAATCATGATCACATGCAAGGTGGAAAAAAACTTTCAGATCAAATTAAAGCTTCAGGTGTAAAAGTAAAATTTGTTTCAGCAAATTTGTTAGCCTCACCACAGATGGATTTAAAAGATATTGTAAAATCTAAAGCCGTTTTTGATATAGATGGAATAAAAGTTCATATCATTGGATTAAGTACAGCTGAACCTCACCATCAAGGTGCTTTAATCCATGAGAAAGGCGCAATCATTCCACCCATACCAGTTGGATGTGCAATGGCCAAACATGCTAAGAAAAAAGAAGGTGCGGACGTTGTTATTGCTTTAACACATATTGGTTTATTAGCTGATAAAGGTTTAGGTAGAAGATGTCGCTATATTGATGCGATCGTGGGAGGGCATTCTCACACAAGACTTGAAGAACCCTTATATGTTAAAAATCTAAAAAATAAAGTTCCTATCGTTCAAACTGGTGCCAACACTCAGGCAGTTGGAAAATTAGTTTTAGAATTTGATGAAGAGAAGAAAAAAATAAAAGTTGTCGAATATAAATTGTTTGACGCCAATGAGCAAGTTTCTAAAAATCAACTTATCCAAAACTTTGTTGAAGTTTCAAAAGTGAGCAGAAATCATAGATTTAATGGACGTTGGGATGAATTTATTGGAGTGAGTGAAATACCTCTAATTGGAAAAGAATGGAAAAAATTTAAAGGAAGAAATTGTTGGTTTGAACATATGGCCGAAATGGTTAAGCAAGCAACTGATTCGGATTTTGGAACGTACTTGGGTAATTTTGGTGGAAGTCATTTTGAACCTGGTTTTATAACTTATGGAATGCTTGTTGATAATTTTCCACACTTTAGAAATTTTTCTGATGAAGGATGGGAGCTAGGGACAATTACAGCCAAAGGTGACACGATTAAAGAAGTTTTAAAAGTTTTAATCCTCTATGGAAATCAATTAGGTCTTTATTTATCAGGCGCAGATTTTAATTCAATTAATATACCTTCTCAAATTCCCTGGATTGGTGGTTATTCAATCCCGATAAAATTAAAACAAGTAGGGAATCTAAAGATTGATAAACAAAAAGAATATAAAATTGGTATTCCTCATGAAATATTTTTCACGGCCCAAGCATTACTTCCAAAATTCACAGAAAAGCTTCTTCCAAATTACAAGAAAACCGGAGTATTTTACTGGCCTATGATGGAAAATTACGTAAGAGAAAATTCACCTATAAAGTGTTTAGAATAGCGACTTAGGACAAATAACTGTTATTTAATTAATGAGAAAATCACCCAAAACCTAACTATTTCAAATAGTTAGATTCTTGCGTAAAACACTGTTATTACGGATATTTACTAAACTATTTGCTCATTTATTTCGATAAGTAACTGAAGAAAATTTAATTCTTTAATGGAAGTTAAATGAGTAATAATAATTCAAAAGACAAAGTAATCATTTTCTATGATGGTGAACATGAAAAATCTTTATTAAAAGATTATGTTTCTAACACCAATCAAAGCCAATTTGATTACATTACAAGTTATGACTTAGATGAAGTTAGTAATCTTATTGAAGAACTTCCCAAGGCAGTTTTATTATTTGAAGTTTTTGATAAAATGAGCTTGGCAAAAGTTTATAAAATACTTAAAGATAAAAATAAATACATTAGAAATAATAATTTAAAAGTATCAGGTTTTAATCACTCTAATAATCCACAAATTGTAAAAGCATTAAATAAGTTAGGCGTTACAGAGATTCTTGACCACGAACTTAAACCTAAAACAATTAGTTTTAAAATTCAGTTTTGGGAAAAATCACTTAAAGAAAAAGTTGTTTCAGAATCATCAGTTGATTCTGGACTACCAATCAATTTTATACCAGCTCTAGAAATCCCTGAATCAATTTGGATTATTGCTAGTAAAAATGAAATTAAAAAAGTTTTAAGAAATTATCTAATTAAAATTTATGGACCTAGTTCTGGTGTCGGAGGGTGGACACAGTATATAGAAGACGGGCGTATCAATAGAAATAAGTGGTCGTGGAAATTTAAAGACCCTGAAGATGTTCTTGCTTACAGTGAAGGTGAATGGATTTTTAAGGGAGCAAAGCCAGAATTCGATCATAAGCTTAGAAGATGGATCTTTAGTGGACAAGATATCTCCCTGGTTTTTAAAAAAGGTGAAGAAGAATTAACTTATTTTACCATTAATCAAGGTGGAAACTTAGAAATTACAGAGAACTCAAGAGCAGCCCTTGAGAAAAAAGAATTCATAAAAGATACCCATGAAAATCAACACATAAAATCAATAGACTCAAAAAATAAAAAGGATGAAGATGAGTTAGACAAATCTTTTTCTAATTCTGATGATTCAAATAAACAAGATCAAAGGGATGATAGTGTAAGTTTCTCTGTTGATGAAGTAGAAGACTCTTTAAATGGATCATTCTCATCGGATAAAATAGAAGGGAATTTAAAAGGAAAAATTGGAAAAGCTCAATTAGTAGAAGATAAAAAGAATAGAGTCGGTGCAGAAAATTTGGGAAGTGCCTTCCTGAAAGGAAAGGTTACAGATAGTAATGTCGATAAAAAGAAAAAAAATGATAAAACTGGAAATGTTATTGAAGTGGATTTTAATAAAGATAGTGACATAACCCTAGATGAACCTAGTGACGGATCATTCGAAGATATCGGCATAGAGATTCAAGACAAAGCAGGTTCCTTAAAGGGGCATGTATCAAAGCAAGAAGATCAAAAAGAGAATAATAAACAATTTGAAATTGATAATAATATTTTTGAAATCGTAGAAAAAATTGATAAAGAAAAAGAATCAGAAGAAGTTGTAAAAATGGTTGATAGTGGTGAATTTATGTTTGAAGCCACTCTACGAGTAAAAGATGATAATTCGAATGAGGGAATTATTATCGATTTTTTTGAAGATAACTTAGACTTTATATCTGAAGATGGTGAGTACACAGAAGGTGACGAGATAAATTTAAGAGTAATTTATAAATACAATAAAGAAGAAGTAGAGATTGAAACAAAAGGCGAAGTCTTATATGCGGAAGATAATTTGGTTACGGTCAAACTAATCGATTTTCCACAGCAGCTTCTAGCAGATATGTTAAAACTTTTTGAAGAAAGACAAGATAATATAGATAATTTTATGAAATTGGCCAAGGGTTACTAAGATGAGTGCTAAAAAAATCAGCAAGGAAAAACTGTTTGAGGATTTTATCTCTCAAGAGTTAATTCTTATTGTTGATCGAAGTAAGTCTTCTCTTGAAAGAATTTCTAAGACATTAGTCGAAATGGGCGCCAAGCCTAATAATATTGCTTGTATTAGTTCTATGAACCAAGCAAAAGATTATTTTGAAGAGAATAAGCCTAGATTAGTTATATCGGATTATTATATTAATGGTGGTATTGGTTTTGATCTCTTAGTATTGTTACGAGAGTGTCAGGATCCAAATTTTCATCCTGTATTTGTCCTCATTACCAATAATATGTCTCAATCTATTGTAGCTAAAGCTGCTGAACATGAAATTGACTCATATCTCTTAAAGCCGTACACACTAAATACTTTAAAGAGTAAATTGATTGACTCAATTCAAGCAAAAATTTATCCCTCAAAATACTTAAAATTAATTTATAAGGCTAAGGAATTTATTGAAGCTAAAGAATATGAAATAGCTGAAGCTAAACTTCATGAAGCAATCAAATTAGATGAAAAACCAGTTCTAGCAATGTATTACATGGGAATGATGAATAAGCTCAAAAATCTTAATCAGCCAGCTGTAGATAAATATGAAGAAGGCTTATCAATTAATAGTCTTCACTTTAGATGCCAAAGAGGAATGTATGAAATCTTTATGAAAGAAGGATTGCATGATTCTGCTTATCAAATCTTAAAAAGACTTAATTATTATTATCCTAATAGTAGTACGAGATTAATAGATGCTATTCGTTTATGTATTAAAACAGAAAACTACCGAGATATAGATGATTTTTATAAGTATTTTGAGTTGCTAGATTATAGAGATGATCAGCTAATAAAAACTATATCAAGTGGTCTTTTTATCGCAGGCAAGTTCTTTATGATAAGATCTGATGTCGAAAAAGGTATGGATTTATTTAAAAAGGTTATTAGCTCTTGCGAAGATAATGTGAGGTTTCACCGAGAAATTATAGAAGCATTATACAAATGTAATTATAAAAATCTTTTCCATGACTTTATAAAGTATTTTCCTATGGGGAAAAAGGGAAGTATTGATTTTGAAATTATTGAAGTTTTAGTTAATTCATCAGACTATGAACCACAAGAACTGGTAGCTAAGTGTGAAAAAATTCTTGAAAGTGAAAAAAATATTCTTGTATTCAAAATCATGATAGAAACACTTAAGAATCTAAAAGATACGAATAAAGTAAATAGCTATTTAGACTTAGCGGTTGAACTTTGGCCTGAAAGATATCAAAAAGTTGGTTAAATCCAAATAATTTTATCTGTTATTTCATTTTTTTTATCAATATCAAGTAATTCTGTTTGTTGCCTAGGGAATTTAGATATTAACAATGTAGACCATTTTTCTAAAGAAGCTTCAATTCCATATTGAAAGTTATTATTTTTAAAATGCCCTTTCATTTCATCTACAAATAAATTAATTTCATCTTGAGAGATGCTGTCTTTAATTTCCTTTCCCACTACAAATTCTATAATTCTTTCTTGAAGAGAAATATAGAGTAATGAGAAATTATGATGGGTTGTATTACTTGAAAGCCTTGTTAAGAATAATTCAAGGGCTTTTTCTTTTACTTCTCTATTCATTTCTATTCTAGATAACGTTAATTTCTTGAAAAACGGGATCTGGGCGATTAGAGAAAATAAGATAGTTAGAATTAAAATTAAAACAGGTAAAAGCATCTGATCAACGATTTCAAAAAAAGATAAGCTAACTAAGGAAACGAAAAAAGAAGCTAAAACTCCAAATCTTAAACTCGCTGCTGGGTAGGGAC